>CAIYCZ010000593.1 GCA_903924805.1 uncultured delta proteobacterium
AAGACCGTTGCAGTCGCCACAGCCTGCGTAAGGCACGCTGAAAATGGCAAACAGTTTCTTGATGATATTTATCAAAAGACAGGCATTACTGCCCGCCTGCTCTCCGGTGAAGAGGAAGCATCCCTTGCCTTAAAAGGGGTGCTGTCCGTATTTGACAATAATAAAGGTGATTTTCTTATAATGGACATCGGGGGCGGGAGCACTGAGTTCATAGTAACAAAACATGGAACCGTATCGTTGATGGAAAGCCTTCCCCTTGGCGTCGTTTATTTAACCGAAAAACATCTCTTCTCCGACCCCCCCTTGTCTCGTGAAATCACAACACTCAAAGAGAAAGTTTTTACCATACTCTTCGCAAACAGCAGTGTTTTCAAAAAAATAACTCCTGAAATGAGACAAAAGCTGAAGTTTATCGGTACTGCAGGAACGGTCACAACTCTTGCTGCCATGGATTTACAAATGACGGAGTATGAGCCTGATAAAATTAATGGTCATCTTTTAACCCGGAGCGCCATTGAAAACCTCTATCAAAAGATGATTGATCTGCCATCCCGGCAGAGAAAGAAGATACCAGGCCTTGAGCCCGGGCGAGAAATAGTTATTATTGCAGGCACCGTAATAGTATTAGCAGCCATGTATTTACTTGACACTCATGAGCTCCGGGTAAGCGATGCAGGTTTACTTGAGGGAATTCTTTTAAATGCAACAGGGTAAACGCTTGACAGAAACAGGTGTTTGAGATAATTATAATAGATTTAAAAGCTACTGAAACTCACCACTATATGAGAAACGGGATTGCTTCGCTCTGCCCGCAATGACTACGGATATAAGGATTTAAATAAACGCGTTACCGGTCGTTGCGAGGCTGATTACATCAGCCGAAGCAATCATTTTTAATAATAAGGAAACCGTCATGAATAACGACCAGATCCCATCAAGCCTCACTTTTGATGACGTGCTGCTCATCCCCGCAAAGTCTACAGTCCTTCCAAAAGATGTTGATGTATCTACCTTGTTAACTAAGAACACAAAGCTCAGCATACCGCTTCTCAGTTCTGCAATGGATACGGTTACCGAATTCCAGACGGCGATTACCATGGCGCGTGAAGGGGGAATCGGTATCATTCACAAGAATCTTTCCATCGAAGTACAGGCCCTGGAGGTTGAAAAGGTAAAAAAGTCTGAAAGCGGTATGATCGTTGATCCTATCACTCTTGACCCTGACCAGAAAATCTATGAAGCGCTGGAGATTATGAAACAATATAAAATCTCCGGCTTGCCGGTTGTCAAAAAGGGGAAGCTGGTCGGCATTCTCACCAATCGTGACCTGCGGTTTCAAACAAATTCTGAAAAGCCCATATCGTCGGTCATGACCAAAGAAAACCTCATCACTGCTCCTACCGGCATTGCGCTGGAAGATGCAAAAAAATTACTTCACAAGAACCGCATTGAAAAGCTTTTGGTTGTTGATGAGAGCAATAACCTTCAGGGGCTCATTACGGTTAAGGACATAGAAAAAATGGTGCAATATCCGCAAGCCTCTAAAGACAGCTTCGGAAGGCTGCGGGTCGGCGCGGCTATCGGTGTCGGGGCTGACCGCGAGGCACGCACAGAAGCCATTCTCAAAGCAGGAGCTGATGTTATTGTTATTGATACAGCACACGGACACACCAAGATGGTTCTTGACGCTATCAGAGACACAAAAAAGAATTTTAAGGATTGCGAGCTTATCGGCGGCAATATTGCAACCGCAGAAGCCGCCCTTGACCTCATCAAGGCAGGTTGCGATGCAATAAAGATCGGCATGGGTCCCGGCTCTATCTGTACGACAAGAATCGTTGCCGGGGTTGGCGTGCCGCAAATAACTGCCATTATGGATTGCCGTAAGGTTGCTGACAAGCATGGAATTCCCCTCATCGCTGATGGTGGCATTAAATATTCAGGCGATGTAACTAAGGCCATTGCTGCAGGGGCACACACGGTGATGATTGGAAGCTTGTTTGCCGGAACCGATGAGAGTCCGGGAGAGACTGTTCTCTACCAGGGCAGAACATATAAGGTGTATCGCGGCATGGGCTCTATTGAAGCAATGAAGGAAGGCGCCGGTGACAGATACTTTCAGTTCGACGTTGAAAACCAGTCAAAGCTGGTACCAGAGGGTATTGAAGGCCGGGTGCCTTACCGCGGAAGTCTTTCATCCAATATCTACCAGCTCATCGGTGGCCTGCGCTCCGGCATGGGATACGTGGGATGCGCTACGATTACGGAATTGAGGGAAAAAGCACGCTTTATAAAAATTACCAGCTCCGGGCTCAAGGAAAGCCACGTCCATAACGTAATTATCACCAAGGAAGCACCCAATTATCAGGTAGAATAAATGAGGGATTGGGCATGCGAGGTTAGGGGCTCGTGATTTGGTTTTTGGGATTTAGCCTGGGGAAAAACTACTTTTTCAACAACCGGTTAGATTGCATATTGTATGACACTTGAACAGGAAAAGATAATCATTCTTGATTTTGGTTCACAGTATACCCAGCTTATTGCGCGCAGGGTTCGTGAGAGCAAGGTATATTCAGAAATCTATCCTTATAATGTCAGCATTGACAGGATAAAAGAAATTCAGCCAAATGGTATTATTCTCTCCGGAAGCCCTGCAAACGTCTATGACCGGAAGGCACCGCTCGTCTCCAAGGACCTCTTTAACCTCGGGATTCCAATACTCGGCATCTGCTACGGCATGCAGATACTATCATTCCTTAATAACGGTCAGGTCGCTCCTTCTCAAAAGCGCGAATACGGTAAAGCAGAACTGTGTGTGGTATCAAATGAAGACCTGTTTGCCGGATTCAGCCCATCTGATAAAATCCAGGTGTGGATGAGCCACGGAGATCGGATTGATAAACTGCCTGATGGATTTGAGGTTATCGGTTACAGCACCAACTCCCCCTTTGCAGCCATGCACAACAAAAGCAGTCGCATGTATGGCGTGCAGTTCCATCCGGAAGTTGTACATACGCCACAGGGGAAAAAGATTCTTGGCAATTTTATCTTTACTATCTGCGGCTGCTCGCCGCTGTGGAATATGAAATCATTCATCGAGCATTCAATTTCAGAGATTCGTGCCTTAGTGGGTGACAGCAAGGTGATTTGCGGGTGCAGCGGTGGTGTGGATTCAACGGTTGCGGCGGTGCTTCTGGAAAAAGCAATAGGTCATCAGCTTACCTGTATTTTTATTGATAACGGGCTTTTGCGAAAAAACGAGTTTAAAACCGTATCTGACCTCCTCACCAGGTCATTCAATGTCAATCTCCTTGCAATCGATGCTTCACAGCGTTTTATCGAAAAACTCAAAGGTGTTGTTGACCCGGAGAAAAAGAGAAAAATCATCGGTCATGAATTCATCTATGTTTTCGAAGAAGAGGCAAAAAAGCTCGGCAGGGTTGATTTTCTTGCTCAGGGTACCCTGTATCCTGATGTCATTGAAAGCGTCTCTTTTAAAGGCCCGTCTGCGACCATCAAGACACATCACAATGTAGGCGGATTGCCTGAAAAAATGAACCTGAAGCTGATTGAGCCGTTCCGTGAATTATTCAAAGATGAGGTCCGTGAGCTGGGCAAAGAGCTTGGTCTGCCTGATGACACCATATATCGTCACCCGTTCCCCGGACCCGGCCTTGCAATCAGAATAATTGGCCAAATTACTGAAGATAATCTCCGGCTGGTACGCGCGGCTGATGCTATTATCCTGGAAGAAATGAAAAGGTCAGGATGGTATCGTGAAGTGTGGCAGGCATTTGCCGTGATTTTGCCGATACAAACAGTTGGCGTTATGGGGGATGAGCGGACCTATGAAAAGGTTATTGCAGTGCGTGTGGTACAAAGTATTGATGCCATGACTGCCGACTGGGTTAAACTTCCCTATGATCTTTTAGAAACCATTTCTAACCGCATTATAAATGAAATTAAGGGCATCAACCGCGTGGTTTACGACATCTCCTCAAAACCCCCCAGCACTATTGAATGGGAATAATATTTTAATTAATCTGACTGCCCTCATAGTTTAATTTTTTTCAAAAATATTTTCATGACCCATTTTCAAGTTAACATGAAGTGTTCTATTTTTGATACGTTACAACCACCTGCATATTTTAACCAGATGGCATACATCTTGTTTAAGATTTTGAAAGGATAATAATTTTTAACTCAGGAAAGGAGCATCATCACATGGGTACAGCACCAGACGCCAATGGCGAACAGCAAACCGTTAAAAGACTGAAGTATTGTGTTAATAATGAATGGAAAGAATCAAAGACAACCAAATATATGCCGATTACGAATTCAAGCACCGGCAAAGTAATGGCTGAAGCACCCTGCTGCACCAAAGAGGAAGTTCTCGAAGCAGTAGCAGCAGCAAAAGCTGCCTTTCAGAAATGGCGATATACGCCAGTGCAGCAGAGAATTGCCGTTATGTTCAAGCTAAAAACCATTATGGATGCACATCTTGACGAACTGACGTTGAGCGTTTCCAAAGAATTGGGGAAAACACTTGACGAGGCTCGGGGAGATGTCATTAAGGCTATTGAGGTTGTTGAATGTGCTTGTGCTACTCCCTATCTCATGCAGGGAGATTCTCTTCTTAACGTATCAACTGGTCACGACACGGTCATGTATCGTGAACCTGTTGGCGTGTTTGCTGGTATCGTCCCTTTTAATTTCCCGGCAATGATTCCCTGGGGCTGGATGATCCCTTTCTGCATAAGCTGCGGTAACACCTTTGTCCTGAAATCAGCAAGTCTGACCCCCATGACATCTATGCGCATACTGGAATTGGCAATTGAAGCCGGTCTTCCGAAAGGAGTTGTAAACCTCGTAACCTGCAGCAGGAACGAGGCAGACCTTCTGCTTGAGCACCCCGATATTAGAGGAATTTCATTTGTCGGCTCAACTTTGGTGGGCACCCATATTTACTCTACTGCTGCAAAAAATGGCAAACGGGTACAGTGTCTCACTGAAGCAAAAAATCATGCCCTCATCATGCGGGACGCAGAGCTTGAGGTTGCAGCACAACGGATCATAAACTCAACCTATGGTTGCGCCGGTATGCGCTGTATGGCACTTCCGGTGCTTGTGGTGGAAGAGTGCGTGGCAGACGAATTTGTTTCTTATCTGGTCAAATATGCAAAGCATCTCAAAATCGGATGCTCCTATGACCCTGAAACAGTACTTGGCCCGGTAGTTTCTGCAGAGCATCGCCAATTCGTACTCGGCTGGATCAATAAGGCGATTGAAGAAGGCGCAAAGCTTATTTTAGATGGAAGAAATGTCGTGCTGCCGCCAGGTTTTGAAAACGGTCATTTCATCGGGCCGACGATTTTCGACCATGTGACTCAAGACATGACCTGCGGACGCGAGGAAGTATTCGGGCCGGTTACTTTTATCAAACGAGTTAAGGATTTTGAAGAAGGCATCACCATCATGAACAACAACCAGTTTGCAAACGGCTCTGCAATTTTTACCGAAAGCGGACACTGGTCGTGCGAGTTTGTGTTGAGAACCGACGGCGGTATGGTGGGAATCAATGTGGGAATACCGGTGCCTGTTTCCTATTTCCCGTTCTGCGGCCATAAGAAATCTTTCTTCGGCGATCTACACGTTATGGGCAGAGATGGTGTTCAGTTCTATACGGAGTCAAAGACTGTTACCACCAGATGGCTGAAGGGTGTGAAAAAGGGCAAAGTCAGTACCTGGGAAGGCACCATCGCAAGAGAATAAAGTTACGTAAATCTGATTCAGTAAAAAGCCAGGCATTACTATGCCTGGCTTTTTTTTACCCTGTATTTTAATATTTTGACAATATTAAAATGTTTGATAGATTTTTCATATATGCTATTTGATTGTTGATCATAGGAATTCAGGATAAAGTATGGCACACACGATAACATTAATACCCGGAGATGGCACCGGGCCGGAGCTTGTAACAGAAGCCAGGCGCTGCATTGAGGCAACCGGTGTTGCAATAGACTGGGAAATCGTAGATGCCGGGACTGAGGTCTATGAAAAAACAGGTGTTCCCCTGCCCCGTGAGGCAATTGATTCAATAGAGAAAAATCGCATCGTATTAAAGGGCCCGGTAACTACCCCAGCCGGCACTGGCTACAGAAGTGTTAATGTGCAGATCAGGCAACACTTTGATCTGTTTGCCTGCGTGCGACCCTGCAAGACCATCCGCGGTTTCAGGTGCTCGGTAGAAAACGCCGACCTGGTTATTATCCGTGAAAACACTGAAGACCTCTATGCCGGGATTGAATTCAGGGAAAGCGAAGAAATCACGCATCACCTCATTGAATTTATTAAAAAAAGTCTGCATAAAGATATTCCGTATGACTCAGGCATAACCATTAAATCTATTTCCCGCTCTGCTACACAGCGAATTACAGAATTTGCCTTTCACTATGCCTGTGAAAATAATAGGAAAAAAGTAACGGTGGTTACCAAAGCAAATATTATGAAGTTTACCGATGGCCTTTTTTTTGAAGAGGCGCAGCAGTGCGCTTCCGGTTATCCTCAGATTGAAATTGAACATCTTTTGATTGACAACCTGTGTTATCAGCTTGTCTCAGCTCCCCAGAAGTTTGACATCCTGCTTGCACCAAATCTGTATGGCGATATCATTTCGGATTTATGCGCCGCTCTGGTAGGAGGCCTCGGCATTGTTCCCAGCGCCAACATCGGGAAAGACTGTGCCATGTTTGAAGCCGTTCATGGCTCTGCCCCGCAGTATACAGGGCAAAATCTTATGAATCCCTGTGCCCTGACCCTGGCCGGTGTCATGATGCTCAGATATATAGGTGAGCTGGCTGCAGCAGACTGTCTGCAGAATGCCGTGGAATCGGTGCTGAGAGAAGGCCGCTATGTCACCCGTGACCTTAACCCTCATGCTCATGTCGGAACAAGTGAAATGGCGGACAGAATTATTTATTATCTCAAAGGAGGACGATGTTCATGAGCACACATAAAATTTATATCTTTGATGTCACTAACCGTGATGGCGTACAAACGTCGCGTCTCGGTCTTGCAAAACTGGAAAAAACCGTCTTAAACATTCTGCTGAACGAAATGGGTGTTTTTCAGGCAGAGGTTGGATTCCCCAATACCAGGCATGAGTTAAATTATCTCAATGCCAATGTTGAACTTGCAGAAATGGATGTCCTTGCTCCCATGAAGCTTTCCGGCTGGACCCGTGCAACCGTTTCAGACGTAAAAGAAGCACGCCAACGTGCCCCAGGACTTAAACACATTAATATTTCCCTTTCAACATCAGACCAGATGATCAGGGGAAAATTTGGCGGTAAAAAAGACCGTGCAGACATTATACACATGATGATAGAGGCACTGAAGTGTGCAAAGGATTCAGGTTTTGATACCATAGGGGTTAATGCTGAAGATGCGTCACGGACAGATCTTTCTTTTTTATTGGAATTCTGTCAGAGGGCAAAAGAAAATGGTGCCGATCGTATCCGCTACTGCGACACCCTCGGCTATGACGACCCCTTTACTATTTATAATCGCATGAAGACTCTTGCCGGGCAAACACAACTCCCCGGCGAACTGCACTGTCATAATGACCTTGGAATGGCCGTAGCCTGTTCTGTTGCAGGTGCTAAAGGCTGTATTGATAGCGGTCAGGATGCATATATTAATACTACGGTCAATGGCGTGGGAGAACGGGCTGGCAATGCAGACATGCTGTCGGTGATCCTTGCACTTTTAAAATCAAGCGGTTTTGATAAGCAGTACTCTGATTGCCTGCAGAGCATAGATCTGACAAAGGCCTACAAGCTTGCAAAATATGCTGCTTACTCTTTTGGCATACCAATTCCTGTCTTACAGGTCGGTGTTGGCGACAATGCATTTGCCCATGAATCTGGCATTCATGCGGACGGCGCATTAAAAGACCGGAGAAATTATGAGCTGTATGATTGTGAAGAACTGGGCAGAGGACAGCTTGAATTTCTGGAGACAGGCAGAAAAATTACCACCGGGGAGTATGGCGGTATCAAGGGATTTCAGCATGTCTTTGGTAGATTAGATATTGAATTTAAGGATGAAAAAGAGGCCCGTGAAATTTTAGATCTGGTCCGGTTTGCCAATGTTCACACACAGAAGCCCCTGACAGAAGAAGAATTGATTTTTGTAGCAAAATATCCTTCAATTGCGAAAAAGATAATGACGGTAAATCCGTAATCCTTTTTGATAAATTGCAGCAGGAAATAAAAAAGGCCAGTTTAAAAAACCGGCCTTTTTTATTGAGCAACTTATATCAAGTTACTTTTTCATTCTTTTCTTGAAAATCTGCTCGCACTTGTCAGCCATGGCCTCGGCCTTGTTTGCCATCTCTTCAGCCTTGGCCGCTGATTTTTCAGCTTTCATTGCAGCGTCTTCTGCTTTTACTGCTGAAGCCTCACACTTGCTCAGTGTCTGCTTGGCCTCATCCTCCAATTTCCTGACCTCTTTGAGAGAGCAGCATGCGGTTAAACTGAATGCAAATGCCATTACACAAATTACTGCAAAAACTTTTTTCATCACTTTCTCCTCCTTTTAAAATTGGTTCTGTTGTTTAGTTATTAAATACCGTTGCCGGTTTTATATTAGCTTGTTCCCTTTCCTCACCCCCTTATTTTGTCTATCTCATTGTATTTCCTTGCGGGGTTTTTCCTATCCCTGCTATTTTTTTCAAGCTTAAAAAACTTATACACCCGCAATTCGGGAAAATCAAGTATATTTTTTAAAATATTTTTATCAAAATTAGAATATTTTAATGTTCTTATAGAGAACTACTATCTGATCCATAATTATTTTTACAATAATTTCATGTAATTACTGAAGCATCCGGGTGATGAGGATCCGGTCAAAGGTATCAGACAAAGGGAGTCGTGTAATATCAGTAACCAAACCATTTTTCAGGAAAATTGCCAGCTGGAACCGTTTCAGGTCAACCCGGTCAGCATATGGATATTGTCTTAATTTTTCCATCGCAAAATTGAAATAATCCGGTATCCTGCGGTATATATCCGGATGAGCTTCCATATAAATATAGCCGTCTCTTTGACCGAACTTTATGGGTTCATAGATGATTTCAAGCTTAGTCCCGATTTTTACCTGAGGGTACAGGGTGCGAATATCTTCAGGGTACAGACGGATACACCCGTGACTGACAAGTCCTCCCACCCCCCATGGCACGTTTGTACCATGAATACCATATGCACCTGCAGAAAATTTCATTACAAATTCTCCCATAGGGTTGTCAGGACCTGGAGGCATTGTTTTCATACCATATTTTTCCTGGAGAGACGCTGGAATGTACCATGTCGGATTCGGCCGTTTTTCAAATATTTTAAAAGTGCCTACAGGGGTCTCCCATCCTTCATCACCGATACCGATGGGGTATGTCTGCACGGTTGAGTTTACCTTGATAAAATAGTAGAGGCGCTGTTCAGGCAGGTTGATAACCAGCTGCTCGTTCCTGGTTACTGGTAATACCCACACGGTGGGCAGGATAACTACTGCTCCACGGGGAGGGATCCATTCATCCATGTGCGGGTATAACAGCTCCAGTTCATTATAGTAGCTCAGGTCATGGCGACGCGCCACATCCAGCAGCGTATCTTTTTCCTGTATAGTGACCGGGGACGGCAAACCGATAACGGTCATGGTTTGCAGATTATACGGATAACGCAGTACTTCTCTACTATAATCATCGTCAGCACGTAATGGTAAGATGCTGCTTACGAAATATAATGCCACTGCATTAATCAGTAAAATATAGTGTTTTGATGTCATAGGCTGTGTTCGTTTCTATAGCAAAACAATCTCTGCCAACAAGCAATTCTGATGCATCCCTACTATAATTAAAAAATGCTTTGAGTCAAGATACAAATAACTTCTTTTTAAATACATCCTCAACTTTGGAATAGAAAAAACATCAGGGTTATGATACTAAGAAAGTACTCAAAATGTTTTTCACGGTATTTCTCAATAAGTTGCAGCACGTATTGTACGCTACCATCATAAAACCATGAAACACGCTGATTTTGTACACCTTCATCTGCACACCCAATACAGCCTTTTGGACGGCGCCATCCGGCTTGACGACCTGTTTAAGAGGGCTAACGAGTTCCGCATACCTGCCCTTGCCATCACAGACCACGGTAATATGTTTGGCGCCATCGAATTTTATGAAAAGGCCCTGCAGCATGGAATTAAACCAATTATCGGGTGTGAGATATATGTTGCCCCTGGCAGCAGGTTTGAAAAAGAAGCACATGGCGCAAAGGATACCGCTCATCACCTGGTGCTTCTGGTAAAAAACAAAACCGGTTATCAGAACCTCATAAAGCTTGTTACCGATGCTTTTTTTGAAGGGTTTTACTATCGACCGCGTGTGGATAAAGAACTTTTAAACAAATATAATGAAGGTCTTATTGCGCTTACCAGCTGCCTTCACGGTGAAATACCGCATGCAATCCTTGCAGATGACATGGAAAAAGCTCTGGCCATAGCAGATGATTACCGCTCCATTTTCTGCGACGGTCGCTTTTATCTGGAACTTCAGGAAAATAACATTGATGACCAGAAGAAGGTCAATCAGGCTCTTCTGGAAATTTCCAAAAAGCTTTCTCTGCCTCTGGTCGCAACAAACGACTGCCATTATCTCAATCCTGAAGATTCCCGTGCGCACGAAATACTGCTGTGCATTCAGACCGGCAAGACCATCAATTCTCCTGATCGCATGCGCTTTTCAACTGATCAGTTTTATTTCAAGTCCCCGGAAGAAATGGAGCGCCGGTTCTCCTATGCCCCTGAGGCTCTGAAAAACACTATCGCCATTGCCGAGCAGTGCAACCTTGAAATATCGTTTAATGAATATAAGTTTCCGCCATTCACTCCGGTTAATGGCTCGACACTAGAGGCCTATTTTGAGAAGCTGGCCCGTGAAGGGCTTGAGGAACGGCTATTGGCACTGCAGAAACATGCTCCCCCGGACTTTGAAACCCAGGCCGTGCTGTACCGTCAACGACTTGAAGAAGAAATTAAAATGATAATAAAAACCGGGTTTGTTTCATATTTTCTCGTTGTTGCTGACTTTGTTAATTACGCAAAAAGCAAAAAAATACCGGTGGGGCCGGGAAGGGGTTCTGCAGCCGGAAGCCTTGTTGCCTATGCTTTAAAAATTACCGAACTTGACCCGCTGCCCTACGGCCTGCTTTTTGAGCGGTTTCTTAATCCGGAGCGGATAAGCCCTCCTGATATAGATATAGACTTCTGCATGAAAGGCCGTGACAGCGTCATCGACTATGTTACTAATAAATACGGAAAAGAAAATGTGTCGCAGATCATCACCTTCGGAAAAATGCAGGCGCGCGGCGTTATACGTGATGTGGGTCGTGCCCTTGATATGCCGTATAAGGAAGTTGATAAAATTGCAAAGATGGTGCCCAATGTTCTCAACGTTACCATTGATCAGGCTCTCATTCAGGAACCGAAACTGAAGGAGCTTGTTGAAAAAGACCCGCAGATTGCAACCCTGATAAATTTGTCCTGTTCCCTTGAAGGCCTGCCCCGCCATGCTTCCACCCATGCAGCAGGTGTTGTTATATCCGATGCACCGCTGGTTAACTACCTGCCGCTCTACCGCGGGCAGAAAGGTGAAGTCATAACCCAGTATGCCATGAATGAGGTGGGGAAAATCGGCCTTATAAAATTTGACTTTCTCGGTTTAAGAACCCTCACCGTTATTGATGAGGCATTACGGCTCATTAATGCCAAACGCCCTGAGAATCCTCTTGATATTAACAGTCTGCCGCTCAATGATGAAAAATCCTATGAACTCCTGTGCTCGGGTGAAACAGAGGGCATCTTCCAGCTTGAAAGCTCCGGCATGAAAGACCTCCTCAAGCGTCTCCGGCCGGAGTCTTTTGATGAGATAATAGCCCTCCTTGCGCTTTACCGGCCCGGCCCCCTGGGCAGCGGTATGGTTGACGAATTCATAAAAGGAAAGCACGGCCAAGCCGCTGTCTCCTATGACCTTCCGCAGCTAAAAGAAATACTTGAAGATACCTATGGCGTTATCCTTTACCAGGAGCAGGTCATGAAGATTGCAAGTACTCTTGCTCATTTTTCTCTGAGCGACGCTGACATACTGAGGCGCGCTATGGGCAAGAAAAAGTCTGAGGAGATGAAAAAGCAAAAGGATAAATTTCTTGAGGGTGCTAAAAAGAACAAAATCCCCCTGCAGAAGGCACAGACAATTTTTGACCGCATGCTGAAATTTGCAGAGTATGGTTTTAACAAATCACATAGCGCAGCGTATGCGGTCATTGCTTATCAGACAGCATACCTCAAAGCACACTACCCCGTTGAGTTCATGGCCGCCCTGCTCAGCTGCGAAATGGAAAATACTGATAAAGTGGTGAAACATATTGTTGAATGCCGGGAGCGTGGTATCGAAGTGCTCCCTCCCGACATCAATTCAAGCACCCGCGGCTTTACCGTTGACGGCAATAAGATTCGTTTTGGCCTTGCGGCAGTAAAAAATGTCGGCATTAATGCTATTGATTCTATTATTACCGTGCGCTTGGAACAGGGCACTTTTATCGCGCTGCTTGACTTTTGTAAAAAAGTTGATCTGCGCAAAGTAAACAAGAAAGTTCTTGAGAGCCTTATTAAATGCGGCTCCTTTGATTCGCTCAATGTCAAACGGTCGCAACTGCTGGCGGTGCTGGAGGAGGTCGTTGAAAAAGCCCAGTCATTTCAGAAAGACATTGCAAACAGCCAGCTCAGCATCTTTACTTCCCTGAATGAACAGGCACCGGATGGCGAGATTGATTCCATTCAGTACCCGGATATTCCGGAGCTGGAAAAGCAGGAGATGCTTTCTTTTGAAAAAGAGTGTCTTGGCTTTTATATAACCGGGCATCCGCTTGACAATTATCTGGACACATTAAGAAAATTTGCCACCATTGATGCCCTTGAAGTAAATGCCACCGAAGAAGAATCGGAAGTTATCATCGGTGGCGTGGTACGGAGCATCAAGGAAATTAAAACTAAAAAGGGCGATATAATGGCATTCGTTACCCTTGAGGATCTTACCGGTTTCGTTGAGTTGACCGTCTTTTCCGACCTGTATAAAGAATCTGCCACACTTCTGAAAAGCGAAAAGCCCATTCTGGTTAAGGGGAAACTCACTATAGAGGGTGAATCAAAACGCAACATCATTGTTACAGAAATCATACCTCTTGACAAAGCCGGAGAGCGGTTCAATCCTGATATCCACTTGAAGTGTTACATAAACAAGCTTACGGCGAATGAAATAGCAAAAATAAAAAACATTTTAAAAAATAACTCCGGGAAGTCCAGAGTATTCCTTCATGTCATTATTCCTGACAGCAGCGAAACCATGATCAGCCTCGGTAAAGAATATTTTGCCAACGCATCAGAGCTGTTTATCAGCGAGATGGAGTCGGTGCTGGGGAAACACTGCATTACCTATAATTAATAAAGGTCCGCAGGCTTTCAAGCTTGCCGGCATGCAGGCACAATTTTCATGCCCTATCAGGAGAGAACATACCGAAAATCTGTCAGGACCGAAGGCCTCGTCTCGTTTACGGTTGTCGTAAAGGAAACTGATGTTTTTATCTCTGCTTCCCGCAATCTGGCACATGAGGCAAAAAATGCGGTGCTTGAAGCACGGTTTAAAATTGAAGAGTACATACAAAAGCATCCTGATTTTCTCTGGAGGCTTACACCGCTGCCGGTGGATGACTTTGCGCCTGAAGTGGTAAAAAATATGCTTCGTGCTTCCTCTCGTGCGGGAGTCGGCCCGATGGCTGCTGTTGCAGGGGCAGTAGCTGAATGTACCGGCATGGAGCTGTTGAAGCACTGTGATGAAGTAATGGTTGAAAATGGCGGAGATATATTTTTCAAAGTCAACCGTGACATAACCGTGAGCATCTTCGCCGGCGCTTCACCACTCAGCGGCCGGATAGGAATTAAATTAGGTCCGACCCCTGCCCCGTTCGGCATATGTACATCATCACGTACCGTGGGGCCGTCGCTGAGTCTTGGCAATGCTGATGCTGTTACGGTTATCTCATCTTCTGCCGCTCTTGCAGATGCTGCTGCAACAGCTATAGGTAATCTTGTCAAGAATGATTCTGACATACAGTATGCCATTGACAATGGGCAAAAAATATCAGGCGTAGATGGAATGCTTATTATTAAAGGTAATCAACTGGGGGTGTGGGGGAACATTAACCTGATATCGTTATAAAATTTCTGAATGCAGATTACAGAGTGCGGAATTATAATTTTTATTCCACCTTCCGCAATCCGAAATCCACATTCTATACAGTGAGGTTTAAGGTGGGAACTATCTGGGCACCATGGAGAATTACTTATATTCTCAAAAATAAATCTTCTTCATGTATATTCTGTTTTAAAAAATCCAGGAACTATAAAACAAAAAACCTGATACTCTCTGAAAGTAAACATTCAATGGTTATCCTGAATAGGTACCCCTACTCCCCGGGGCATATTATGGTAATACCCAGAAGACACATAAAGGACCTGAGCGAACTTTCATCCTGTGAACTTCCTGATTTTTTTGAACTCGTCAGGGCGTCTGTCAATGCCCTGAGAAAAGCACTCAAACCACATGGGTTTAATGTTGGGGCAAATCTTGGCAAGGTTGCGGGTGCAGGAGAAGAAAATCACCTTCATTTCCATATCGTACCCCGATGGAATGGTGACTCAAATTTTATGCCGGTTATCGGCAAAACTACGGTTATCTCTGAATATCTCGAAGATACCTATAAAAGGCTTTTACCCTATTTCCAGAAACGACCTGCATCTAAATAACCATACCGATATTCTTTTGATCTTATCGAACACGGTGATGGCTATAACGCTCATATGGACTTCCCCTCACTCAAAATTATCAAGAATCTGAATATTAAGCCGCAAAAGTCACGCGGTCAAAATTTTCTTATCGATGCAAATGTTTCCCGCAAAATTATTGATGCATGCAGGCTTTACCCAAACGATACCGTCATCGAGATTGGACCCGGACTTGGCTCGCTTACCTTTTTCCTTGCACAGAAGGTAAAACGTGTTGTTGCCGTAGAGATAGATAAAAATCTTTTTCAGTACTTGAACACGGTGGCTCCTTCTGACCTGCCAATCGTTCTTGTCAGGGATGATATCCTCAAAATACATTTTGCAGATTTTATAAATAAAAAAGAGAAATGCATTCTGGTGGGGAATATCCCGTATTCAATAACAACCCCCCTTTTAATGAAATATTTTGAGGAGTCACCGGTTATTAAACAGGCTGTTTTAATGATCCAGAAAGATGTCTGCAAAAGGCTTTATGCCAAGCCTGGTGACGATGATTACGGTCTTCTTGCCATATACACGGCAGCCTACTTGAAAATATCGCTACTGTTCGATGTTTCACCAACCTGCTTTTTCCCACAACCTAAAATCAGCTCTGCAGTTATTTCCATCGAACCAGCGGGAAATAGAAACTGGCTTGGCCCGGGGGAAAAACTGTTTAGGCATCTGGTGACTGCTGCATTTTCTCATCGCAGAAAGACCCTGATGAACTGCCTGAAAAATTTTATAACAGAATGGAATATCGATGAAGAGCTTTTAAAACGTATTACAATAAAAGATGATATTGATCTGTCAAAAAGGGGGGAAATGTTTTCACGGGAAGAATTTGACCGGCTTACCGCACTGATTAACCACGTACATCCATCCCGTCATTAGAGCTGATACAAGCAAAGCCATGAAATTCATCTGCGATGTAATGCTTGGAAAACTAGCAAAATATCTGCGCATAGCGGGCATTGATACAGAATACAGCCGCGCTAATACCCAGCCCCGGTTAATTAAAACTGCTGAAGAAGAGCATCGCATCCTGTTAACGCGCAGAAGAGAAATGACGGATTTTAATATCAGTGCACCGTGTTATTTTGTTAACAGCAACTACCCGCCTGAGCAGTTTCAGGAGGTGTTGAGCCATTTCAATATTTCTTCAGACATCTCCCAATTCTTTACCGTGTGCCTGCTGTGCAACCGGCCCCTGATAAAAGTTGATAAAACGGTCATTTCCGGTAAAGTACCTGAGTACGTGTTTATTACTATTAATGATTTTTCCCAATGCCCCTGCTGCAAGAAAATATACTGGAAGGGAACTCATTATAACAATATGGCCCGAAGGCTTAACCGTTTAATTTCACAATCCGATGTTCTGAATTCTGCCTAATATCAAATAATCAGAATCTAAAGCTCAAAACAGTTTTATTAGAATTTGGAACTTCACACTCAGGATTTCATACGGCAGGGCATTTGGAAAAGCGCTCTTTTTTTACGGTGTCGCACACTCCGTGGGATCACCCTGAATTTTTGATACTGCATGAGGGATTGCGGGAAGTATGGTTCTGAGGTTTTCTGTTGCAGCCTTTGGACTTCCGGGAAGGTTGATAATTAATGCTCTTCCCCGTATGCCTGCCATGGCTCGTGAAATAACAGCGTGAGGCGTCTTCTTTAAACTTTCCATCCTCATCGCTTCTGCCATGCCCGGCACTTCTTTATCTATAACCATCTTTGTAGCTTCAGGAGTTACATCCCGGGGAGCAACGCCGGTTCCACCCGTGGTAACTATTACATCAAGGTGTAATACATCAGCATATTCAAGTAGTTTATCTTTAATTACTTCCTTTTCATCCGGTATTATTTCATATTTAACAATTGAGGCTCCGATTTCCGCGAGCAGTGCTGAAACGGCCGGACCGCTGGTATCTTCTCTCTCATGCCGCGACCCTTTATCACTGATGGTGAGAATGCCCGCTTTCATTTACACCCTTCCCTGCTTGTTGAGTATTCGTATGGCTGCCCTTGAAATAAGCGGGGGTATATTTCTGCTCTTCGATATATTACGCAGGTCTTTTTCCATGAGGTAGTTGAGCAATTTAAGTGAGACCGTGGTTGGTGTCTTCGGGTTTGCTACCAGTGCAAGTTTAATCTGATAGCTTTGCATCCATTCTTTTTTCAGTGCTATCAGTTTTATTACTTCATCTGAAAGGCTTTTGTTGGATGCGTATGCCAGCGCATCATCTTCGGTCATCTTGGGACTGTTTATTACTGCAGAAAGAATAAGCCTGTTTGATTCCTTTATCAGAATATTGCGTGCCTCTCTATTGCCAAGCGTTGCAAGCTTTGTTTTTTCACTTACCGTCATTTTCATTATCTTGCCATAGAGTGACTCCGAGATCTTTTTATCCGGTGGCGCTTCAGCTTCTTCAATGAGCTCTTTTGGCAAACGTGCTTCATCTACAGGAGTTTCGTTTTCCATAGTGTCCCCCTGCTCTCCATGTATTAAAAATGCGTTACGGGGTGGTTGGCAAACTATTTTTCGTTTTTTGATGCTTCAATTATTTTTGCACTCAAATGGGCCGGAACTTCCTCGTAGTGATTAAACTCCATGGTAAACATGCCCCTGCCGCTGGTTATTGATGTCAGGTCGGAAGCGTAGCGGAGCATCTCAGCCATGGGCACCTGGGCATTTACAACCTGCCCGCCAACACCCTGATCCATTCCCAGGACGCGGCCTCTTCTACTGTTCAGGTCACCTATAATGTCACCGGTCAGGTCCTCTGGCACTGAAATTTCAACATTCATAACCGGCTCAATCAATATCGGCGTGCATTCCATGAAGCCTTTCTTAAAGCCCATCGAGGCTGCAATTTTAAATGCCATATCAGACGAATCTACTTCATGATATGACCCGTCAACAACGGAAACTTTTACATCAACAACCGGGTAACCGGCGAGCGCTCCCTCATGCATTGCCTCTATAATGCCTTTTTCAACAGAAGGAACATAATTTCTAGGGATTGCTCCGCCAAAAATCTTATCTGCGAATTCAAAACCACCGCTCCGGGGGAGCGGTTCTATTTCGAGCCAGCAATCTCCATATTGGCCCTTGCCACCAGACTGTTTCTTGTATTTTCCCTGAATCCTGGTTTTTCCTTTTATTGTTTCCTTGTAGGGAATCTTTGGTATATTTGTCTCCAGTTCAAGGCCGAACTTTCGTTTTAATTTATCTATAGTAGCATCAAGGTGAATCTGACCCATACCGGAAAGAATGGATTCCTTTGTTTGTTCGTCACGTCTCATACTGAGGGATGGATCTTCTTCTACAATACGCGCAAGAGCAGTACTCATTTTGTCTTCATCACCACGGCTCTTTGGTACCAGAGCATATGATATAACGGGGTTAGGAGACTTTATTCCTTTGAAGCAAATCTCGTTTTTCTCATCACAGAACGTATCACCAGTTGTTGTTTCCCGTAGTTTTGCAAGAGCCATAATATCACCGGTAATAGCACTTTCTACCGGCTTCTGTCCCTTGCCCTCAAGCTGAAGGATCTGGTTTATTTTTTCTTTTACCTTCTTGGTGCCGTTATATACCGAGCTGTCAGCATTCAGGGAGCCGGAAAAAACCCGGAAGATGGTCAGCTTACCTGCGTATAGATCAGCAATAGTCTTGAATACATATGCTGCTAACGGCGCATCTTCTTTTGGTTCTAATTTTATATCCTCTTTTGTCTTGGGGTTGAGTACCTCAACAGTACCCCGTTCAATCGGAGATGGAAGATATTCAGCTACCGCATCCATGATCAATTTAATCCCGATATTGTTTATAGCTGAGCCACACAGAAGGGGAATAAGGCTTTGGTTCTGGATCCCCTTCTTGATTCCGGTCCCTATTTCTTCTGCAGACAGCTCCTGCCCTTCCAGATATTTTTCCAGTAGTTCCTCGTGAGATTCTGCCACATCCTCTATCAGTTTTTGACGAAGCCTGGCAGCGTTGTCTTTACCGTCTTCCGGAATTTCACCTTCTTTAAAATCACCGCTTTCATCATCTGCAAAAACATACCCCTTCATTTTCACCAAATCCACAGTTCCCTTAAAACCTGACTCTTTGCCAATGGGAATCTGCAGGACTAACGGGTTTATTTTCAATGTGGCCTTTATATTATCAACTATGTTATAAAAATCAGAGTTCTCCCTGTCGAGCTTGTTTATTACTATAATGCGCGGTATTTTAAATTCATTAAGATACTGCCACACTTTTTCTGTTACCACCTGCACCCCTGAAGTAGCATCGATTACTACTATGGCCCCGTCTGCTATCTGCAGGCTGTTGTGCGTATCGGCAACAAAGTTTGCATCACCTGGCGTATCAATGATATTGATCATGCATTTTTTCCAGGTAAGATGATGAAACGCCGAATTAATAGTCAATTTCCGCGCTTTCTCTTCCGGATCAAAATCCATTACTGAATCACCGCTGTCCACTCTGCCAATACGGTCAGTTGCTTTACCGTTAAAAAGGAAGGCTTCTGCCAGAGAAGTTTTTCCTGATTTGCAGTGGCCCACGAGAGCTACGTTTCGAATGTCCCTTGATTCATATTTCTTCATAACTATTTTCCTTCCACCGTTGTTATTATCACTGCATACTGATTACAGAGTATGCTGGCATAGTGCGAATCTTACTATATAAGAGATTGAGTGTTTAAATGTCAATAAAAATTCATCAGTAATTTGCTATCATTAAACAAACAGATATTTTTATTGCACATATGCTTAGCTTATTATACATATTACAAGTAAGTGTTGGCAATCGTTTGCCCTTTGTAGGCAATAAAACCATATTCAGGGAGACTACTATGAAACAACCTACGTATAAGCACATTTTTATTACAATTTTATTATTACTATTTGCGTGCACAGAAATTACTGCCAGTAAGATTCCCGAAAGCACGATTGAATCGTCTGCTATAACCACTGAAAATCAATATTGTTTTGATCAAAATTATCTGACCGTCGCTACTGGAAGTGACAACTTTCTTGTTGGCATTAATACAATTGGCGATACCAGTAAGGATCAGCCGCAATCCTCAGGCGTTCTTCCCGGCACAAGCCCGTCAATCAGTGAAGTCCCGTCCCTCATGTATGATAAAGATGGCAGACCCATTCCAAATGATATACCTGACAGGTTTTTCCCTCCGCTTGATCCTGGTGTAATCAAGCAAGCCAAATTATCCATCCTTGAGAAGGCCCGGCATGAAAAACCTGAAGTTAAGGTTTACGCCCTTGGCGAGCAGAAGCAGTTCTGGGTAAAAGATGATAAAGATACTAACTGGCGTCAGGTTACGGCTACTAATAAACGGATTGGCGACCACTCTCTTATTTTTGTTGATGACACGCTTTCCATTCCTGACGAGCCACTCGATCTGTATGTTACCGAATTTGAAACCATGTACAAGGTCATCCTCGACAATATCGGTGATTTTGACGACCGGGACGGCAACGATAAAGTAAGCATACTGCTGTACAGCTTTAATGACGGCGGCAGCATTAATCTCTATATGGGCGGGTACTTCTCGCCAAAGGATTACTTGACCCAGGCTGAGGCTGCACAATACAATTTAAAGAGTAATGAGATGGACATTATCTACATGCGAGGCAACATTCCAACCGGCTGGGAGCAGATCGGGTATGACTTTTATAACGCCAATCTTACAACCCTTGTCCATGAATACCAGCATCTGGTGCATTTTTGTGAGCTGGTATGGCAGGACGGGAATCCAAATTTCCAGAATTTTGATGATGTCTGGATTAATGAAATGATGTCAATGGCATCCGAAACCATGTATTTTAAAAAGAAGTTGAGTGACAATCCATCCTTTGAGTTCACAAACATGGCCCCCGGCGGGTACCTTTCAAGAAGAATACTGTACTACAATACCGATGGCCGCAACAGCATTCGTAACGGCCATGGGCTCTGCTACTGGGATAACAACGGAGATGTTCTGGCCAATTATTCGTTAAGTTATCTCTTTGGTCAGTATCTTGCCATTCAATCCCAGAACGGCCAGGGTGTTTTTAAGAATATTCTTGATTACATGCTGGCAAATAATACCTTTAACTACAATGCTGTTGTCGGTGTAGCCAAGGAAAAAATTTCCGGCATTACCTCCTGGGAAGACCTGCTGCACAACTGGGCAATTGCTAATATGGCTAATGAACCAAGCGGCACCTATGGATATAATGGGCAGTTTGCACTTACCCCCCACGGCCCTACCGGATCCACTGCCTCCATACACAACAGCGGAGCCGTTTACAGAAACATTACCGGACCCGTTGACACACCATCCAGAGCCGGCAGGTACAACAGATTTTACACGTACCTGAATGGTCAGGTTACCGCACTTCCGGCACCCACCGGCGGGTTCTGCGTCGGTTCCCTTCTGGCTGGAAGAGATGTAGATGCATTGGCCGCACTCAGAGGGTTTAGAGATGGCATTTTATTAAATACTCCTGCCGGCAGAGACTATGTGAAGCTCTTTTACAAGCACTCTTTTGAGCTCAGCGTAATTTTTATGTCCGACCCGGCACTGCAAGCTCAGGCAGAACATCTTCTGTATGATGTCCTGCCACAGGTTACGGCTGCCCTGAACCGTAATGAATTCACTATTGATAATGCCCTTATAGATGAGTTGAATTTCATATGTGACTCTGTAAAAGCAAAGTCAAGCACAGAGCTGTACCACGACATTACATCGCTGCAGAAACGGATAAACGCCGGAACACTGTGTGCCGGCATTGGACTAAACTGTCATACCAATAATTAATAAGGAGAATCTATCTATGAAGGATAACATGCACAGATATGTAATGATATGTATCATAATACTGCTTGGACTGAACTTCGTGCATAGCATTGCAGGAGTTGCGCTTGCAGCAACAGAGTGGGAGGTGTTAAAAACGCTCAGCCTTGAAGAAAAGCCTCTGGATGTTGCGGTGTCTCTTGACGGCACAAAGGCATACATCCTTGGAAATAAGAACATATTTATTTATGCGACAGACCGGGGAGAAGTTGTTGATAAAATCCCTTTGAAAGACGAGTTTTCTCAGATCAGCATTTCTCCCGATGGCGAATCATTGTACCTTACCAACTCCAATGCAAAACAGATATCGGTAATACGCATATCAACTATTTTTACGATTGAAACAGGCAATTCACCGGTTATCGGCAACCCGAAAGCACCAACCCACATTGTAGCTTTTTTAGACTATCAGTGTCCCTACTGTACCAGTATGTTTCCAATCCTCACCCAACTCCTTGATAAATATCCTCAGCAGGTAAATCTCATCATAAAACATTTCCCTCTCAGGATGCATCGCTCTGCTGAAAAAGCCGCTCTGGCCTGTCTTGCGGCTGCAAAGCAGAATAAATATAAAGAACTCTCAGACCTGTATTTCAAAAACTACACACAGCTTAATGATGAAACCATCAAAATATTTGCCCAGCAGGCTGGCCTGAATATGGCAGCATTTGATAAAGACCGCGAAGATGCCAGCCTTAAATCAATTATTACTGAAGATATGAATCTTGGCAGGAAGCTTGGCTTTAGGGGAGTGCCTGCAGTATTTATTAATGGCAGGTTTGTGAAAGGCCGCACCCTCGAAGCCCTTTCACAGATGGTTGAGCAGGAAATAAAAAAATAGTGCTAAGCGATGAATGCTTTTTAAAATGGGGCTTTGATTATATCAGACAATTTCATATTACCAGTTGAAATCATGACTGAATTTAGGCTAAAGAACTTCTCTCGGATTTGACACAAAGTCTGTACTTTCTTGCATTCAATAACCACCACAAGATGTTGATATGTTGATTTTTGTCCCTTGCTTCTGTCCACTTTTCTTTGAACCGCTACAAGGGAAAACTCACTCAAGCTTGCCTATGATATCCTTGAGGGAGCAGGCGTAGGCTGAATGCCAGGAATTGACTTCGAAAAAAACGCTGAAGGGTGCCTGCGCTTCACTTACGCAAAATCAAAAGAGAATATTGAAGAAGCCCTACAGAGAATGAAAGGTTATCTTATAAATTAGTACCATCCGTCGCCAGTTTATACGGCGGCAAATAGTAAACACTTGCCCCGCCATGCTGTTCAATCTGAGCCAATAGCCCGACGACAGCACTGATACATGGCTGAATCAAGCCAGCGGTTTGACAGAAAAGAAATGTATAACAGGGATGGCGTGCTGTGGAAGGGGAAATTTTCAAAGGCTATAACACAATATCGCAAACAATGAACTCCTGTCAGCCTACGGGCTGGTAGGAGTTTTTTATTATTAATGGCGATTTATTTTCATTCATAGGAGGGAGTATTATATGAATATAAAATCAAAATTATTTTTAGTCTCTGCTTATCAGGTGTGTTGCTAATGAAGGTTTTTATTTGAGCACAACAAGAGGAGGGATAAACAATGAAAACTGGACTACAGATACAGGAGAAGAAAGTCATGAAGCAAAGGGGTAAAAATATGTTCAGAATAATGGTGGCTGTTGCGTGTTTATTAATGTCTGGCCTGGCAGGGGAAGCTGCGCAGGCCATGGCGCTGCCAGAACAGACGCAGGCGTCATTTGCCTTCAGCCGGCTTGGCGCTGAGATTGATCAGCGCTACGGCGGGCAATCGACAGGGCCGAAGGCGACAGAGCTGGGATTCAGCCTGGCCTCGCGCACGCAGGCCCTGGAGGCACAGGTCGGGCCGCAGGGGCTGAAGGTCACCTCGATTTCCACAAGCGAGGGAGGCGGCGTATTTACCATTATGCCGGTTGCGGTAAACGGCATTAAAGGGGCAGGCATGAAGCCCTGTCTGCAGGCAGCTGATACAGGTGTGCTGCTTGACCGGGGGTTCATCCGGGAGCGGTTTACCGCATCCCCGGAGGGCATACGGCAGGATTTTATTATTGCGGCTCCGGCCCGTCAGGCAAACCCGTGCTGCCCGGAAACGGATCTGGTGGTGAGCCTTGCCATAACCGGGGCAACGGTCGCCCGGAGCAGCGCTGATTCGGGCTGCGCACAGCTGACCCTGCCATCGGGCCGCAAGCTTGTGTACCACCGGCTGCGGGTTACCGACGGGCAGGGGCGGGATCTACCTGCAAGAATGGAGATAGAAAACAGCGCTGAGCTGCGGATTATCGTCGCGGCAGGGGATGCAGCATATCCCATTACCATAGACCCCACCATAACGGATGCTGACTG
>CAIYCZ010000594.1 GCA_903924805.1 uncultured delta proteobacterium
AATCTAAATGTCAAATACCACTAATTTGTCATTTGAACTTTGGCATGTATCATTTTAAGTTGTTTAGGATTTCGGTTTTGGTGCTTAGGGTTTGGAAACTATTTAGTTTCAGTTACCGCCTGTATTGATTCAAACACCACCTCAACAAGGGTTTCAAGCTCTCGAAATGAAATGGAAAGAGGCGGCATGAGCACAATGACATCCCCCAGCGGACGGATCACCACCCCGCGTCTGCGCGCTTCCCGCATCACCCGCTGCCCTACCGTATCTTTCATGGGATAGGGCCGTCTGGCATCTCTATCCGCAACAAGCTCAATCCCCACCATAAACCCGCACTGGCGCACATCACCCACATGGTTCAGGTTTAAAAATGCTTTCAGCTTTTGACGCAGCAGCCTGACCTTTGGCTGCAGGGCATAAAGCACGTTTTCTTTTTCAAAAATACTCAGGCTTGCAAGCGCTGCTGCACAGGCCACAGGATTTCCCGTATAGGTATGGCCGTGGTAGAAGGTCTTTAAGTCCTGAAACTCGCCAAGGAACGCTTTATAAATTTCATCGGTTGCAAGGGTTGCGGCAAGCGGCAGCGTGCCGCCGGTAATGCCCTTGGCAAGGACCATAAGATCAGGCCTCACGTTTTCGTGCTCGCAGGCAAACATTTTTCCGGTTCTGCCAAAACCGACCGCAACCTCATCTGCTATAAAAAGGACATCATAGCGGGAGCAGAGTTTTCGTGCTTCCCGCAGATAGCCACGGGGAAACACGATCATACCTGCAGCCCCCTGCACCATAGGCTCGACAATCAGGGCCGCAACTTTTTTATGCTGCTGTTTGAGAGCCTTTTCCAAAGAGTTAAGACATTCCAGCTTGCAGGCAGGATGCCTCAAGCGCAACGGGCACCGGTAGCAGTACGGCGAATGGGCCTTATAGGTTTTAAACAGCAATGGTTTATATATGCGGTGAAAGAGATCAATGCCTCCCACGCTTACCGACCCGATGGTGTCGCCATGATACGCATTGTGCAGGGTGATAAACATATTTTTTGTGCGGGTTGCCCGTGACTTCTGCTGCCAGAACTGAAAAGCAATCTTCAACGCAACCTCAACTGCCGTTGAGCCATTGTCTGAATAAAAGACCCGGGTGAGGCCGCGCGGGGTAATATCCACGAGCTTCTGCGCAAGCCGTATTGCCGGAACATTGGTAAGACCCAGCAGCGTGGTGTGCGATATTTTTTCAACCTGCGCAATTATGGCATCATCTATCTCTTTTCTTCTATGGCCGTGAACGGTAACCCAGAGGGAAGATACACCATCAAGATAGCGGTTCCCGTCAATGTCAAACAGATAGGAGCCTTTGCCCCGCTCGATTATGAGCGGCTTTAACCGCCGATAATCATTCATCTGGGTGAAGGGGTGCCAGATGTATAATTTATCCAGGGCTTCAAGCTCGGCCCGTTGTTTATTTAAAAATTTTTTCTGTATCATATTTTTATGTTGTCCCTCTTTCGACTTGTTATATCCGGGAAAGGTTGTTATAATTTCGCCCAGAAGTCAAAACACAGAAACCATTAATAAACGAATTCAGTTATTGTTTAGAAAGTACTCAGAAATGGAATTTAACCCTTCACAACTGGTAGAAAGCTTTGCGGGAATTTGTAAGGAGCTGATACTACGGCCAAGAAGTTTTTTTCAGAACCTTCCGCGGGAAGGAAATATGCGGTATCCTCTTTTCTTCCTCATTATCTGTGTATTTCTCTCCTCCCTGTTCATGGCAAATATTCTGGAGGGAGATTACCGGATATTCCTGATACTTTTTACCGCTAATATGCTATCGGCCTTTATCGTAAGCACTCTGCTGCACGGGCTTGCCACTAAGGCATTTGGCGGAAACGCGCCATTTACGGCAACCTTCCGCATTGTGGCCTATTCCAGCCTCATGGACATTGCTGCCTGGATACCCTTTGCCGGAACCCTTGCTTCATTCTACGGCCTTTACCTTATGTTCCTGGGCATGCAGGAAATACACAGCTTGAAGCCGCGCCAGGCCGGCTATGCCGTGATCATCATTACCGTGCTGGCACTGGGAATGGGGGTCATGGCAGCAAGTGCATGGAAAGATGTCTTACACCTTCCCGAATCGAGCCTCCTGTTTACCGAACCCAAATAATCTATATAAAAATTTAATTCAGAATGCAGAAGAGTGAAGCATAAAGACACATGATGCACAATCCGGGATACATGACGGTGTCTTTTTAATATGCATCATGAACCATGGATCGTATACTCTTACACATCGCCTCTCTGTTTAGGAGTCTCTCGCGGTGGCTCATCCTGCGAACCTGCAGATTTTGTCTGCCCGCCGCGCACAGCCTTTTCCATGCGCCCGAGCACATCTGCTAAACGCTCCCGCAGGGTATCAGTGGTAATGCCGAGCTGTTCAACTTTTGTTTTAAGCTCCACCGTGCCGCCACTGCGCTGATACGCAAGATAAGCAAGAACCAGGGCCACAATTGAAATAACAAATGATAATCCTGCCATAATAGGTACCTCCTTTGCTTAATAAAAGCTATTAGCTGACAAGTGCCACGACATCGTGGACAGAAAAATGTGCCACAACATCGTGGACACCGTTGCTCTTTGACAATTGAACAAATAGTTGCAGCAAGTATAGTAATGAACACCAAAACCTATATTAACCATAACTCAGGAGGTGTTCATGAAAAAGGACGTGCAACAGGACCGGAGATGGGCAGTAGAACGTTTTTTCTCTGGTGAAAGGCCCCACTCCATTTGTGTTTCGCTCGAACATAGTCGATCATGGCTATATAAGTGGCTTGATCGTTACGAATCTGATGATCCCCTATGGTATCAGGATAAATCAAGACGGCCGATCAATCCGGGACAAAGTACTGCTGCCGAAGTTGAAGAACAGGTTAAGTTGATACGTCTGAGCCTTTACAACAATGGCGCATTCTGTGGTGCACAGGCTGTTCAATGGGAAATGGAAGACCTGGGCTTGCCTCACATACCGTCGCTACGAACCATCAACAGGATTTTGTCCCGCAATGATCTAACAAACCGTCGTACCGGCAGATACCAGCCCAAAGGGAAAGCATACCCCGTATTGCTTGCAGAGCATCCCAATCAAACTCATCAGGCTGATTTTGTTGGGCCATGCTATCTGAAGGGGCCTATTCGTTTCTACAGCCTGAATATGGTGGATATCTGTACCGGCCGCTGTGGCGTTGAACCATTATGTTCCCGCTCAGGACAAGCAATTATTGACGGTTTCTGGGCTGCATGGAAACGCCTCGGCATACCCCAGGACCTGCAGGTTGACAACGAAATGAGCTTTTACGGCAGCCCAACACATCCCCGTGGTATGGGGCCGCTGATTCGCCTGTGCCTGCACCATAACATCAACCTGTGGTTTATTCCGCCTGCAGAGCCATGGAGAAACGGGGTAGTGGAAAAATTCAATGATCACTATAAGCAAAAACATCTTCAAAAGGTCTCCATGAGCTCAAAAGCTGAATTGTTGCAGGCTTCGCATGATTTTGAATACCGTCACAACAGTCAGTACCGTTACAGTAAGCTTGGCGGGAAAACGCCGCTGGCGACATTGGCCATGATGAGTAAAAAAATGTGTTTCCCGAAGACCGAGCAGGCTCCCCAGTATCCACTGAAAAAGCCGGAAGCAGGGTTCTACCATCTGGTCCGGTTTATCCGTAGCGATTTGAAGCTCAATGTCTTTGGGGAAATATTCATGCTCCCCTCGGAGCTTCAATACGAATATGTTGTTGCAACTATTGATGTCAAAGAACAAAAATTAAAAGTGTTTCTTAACTCCTCAATTGTTGAGGAGCTCAACTATAAGCTGAGATAAATTCACAATGCAACGTATCGGGACGCCTTGGACTGTCCTCGATGTATTGGCACTTCAAGGTGTCCACGATGTTGTGGCACTTGTCA
>CAIYCZ010000595.1 GCA_903924805.1 uncultured delta proteobacterium
CAGAGGGTCCGGCTGTGCATGATTATCAAACCGGTAATTGATCGTCTTTTGCAGAAACCTGACCAGTGATTCAAGGTTATCCTGATGCAGTGAAGGGTATTCAGCAATCATGTTTATGGGGGTAATAGCAGACAGGGCTGCCCGGCGGATATCGCCAAGCGCTATGCAGGGAAGTGACCGAAGGATTTTCCCTGAAGAGCCGCCATCATCGGTCATGCACACGGCAACCTTGAGTGATGAGAAATACCGTTTGAGGCCGAAGAACGGCTCCAGTGCCCAGCGCTCAGACTCTATTTCTCCCCCTATGATGCTTGACAGCCCGGTGCCTCCGCCAAACACCACCGTGCGCACAGAACCTGTTGGATACTGCCGCACTTCCTGAATAATCTGATTGAAGACCGGCGTGGCCTCTTCCCAGGGGCCCCTTCCTTCAAGGACTAGGTGGATAACTTTTTCTACCAGCGTATCCTTTTTAATGAGATCAAGGTAGCTGATATGTTCCCTGCTCAGCGAGTCGAGCAGTTTCGTTATCTTTTTTTGACCTCTGCTGCTATGGCCGGTTTGCGTCTTTTTTTTCATCTTTGTAGTCAGGGCGCTGATTGTCGCTGATACCCGCAGAAAATGTAATGTATAGAATTCAAATGCCTGAAATTTTCAGACCCGTACTTTTATATTTATATCTTATGGGGTGCTATCCCCTTTACCTTCCTTTATCCCGCCTCCCCCCTATCCCTCTGCAACCTGATAAATTACCGGACGATAGCGGGGCGGAGGTATCGGTTTCTTGTGCGCTTTTGCAGCCTTTAACCAGGCTTCTTTGGCCTTTATAACCTCCTGCAGCGCCTCTTTGGGAGTTGCGCCAAATGCAGAGCAATGCTTTAAATCAGGCACATCAGCGATATAGCCTCCATCTTCTTTACTGTAGAAAATATTAATATGATAATCCTTCATCTTCAGTCCTCCATGGGAAGGTTATATTGTTCAATAAGCTGCAATAGCTGCCGCACTTGGTATGGTTTTGCTTTGCCGTTGACATTTTGGAGATTGAGCAACTCTGAAATGTCAGGGTGTACAAAAATATGATGATTGCCACTGATACCCCTCAGCGCAAACCAGCAATTTCTGTTTTTTCATATTATCTATAACTTCTTATTAATTACTAATATAGCCTTTTTCATGCAGCCTATCAAGTGCGTCCCGGTCCAATCCATCCACGCACTCAGGGCGCTGTCCCCTTAACCCCTTTCTCAATCTAAAATTCAGTCTGGCTCCGTCACTCATTTTTTATTTTGCGCTGGATTAATGCGCAGAGATTTTATAACCTCTGCAACCTCCCGCCCCTTTGCCTCTATAACGTCAAGCAGTTGTTCCGGGGTGCGGGTATCTTTTTCGCTTTTGGCGTTGGGATTGACCGCTTTCAGATCGTAATTCTTTGCCTCGATTTCCTGACGGGTAACTGTCCAGCTTCGGTCGCTGTCTGCCCGATCCGCAAGTAACTTGAAGAATTCCTCAAACCTATCTATAGTGAATGGTGTCTTTTTCCCTACCTTTATATCTGATAAATCATAGTACCAGACTTTCTCAGTAGGTTTACCTTTCGTGAAAAACAGGAGATTGGTTTTCACTCCTGCTCCCGCTGCGGTAAACACGCCACCGGGGAGGCTGATAAGGCACCACAGGTCGCAGTCATCAAGCAGTTTCCGTTTTGTCTGGACAAAGGCTGTTTCATTGGTGCGGAACAGAACCCCTTCATCAAGCACTATGCCGCAGCGTCCGCCCGATTTCAGACTGTCAATGACGTGCTGTAAAAAAAGCACTTGCGTTGCACCGGTCTTATAAGCAAACCGGGTCTGCGCGTCTTTGCCCTCTTTACCGCCAAACGGCGGATTCATAAGAATAACGTCATACAATGCAGGAGCGCTGCTGAATAAACCGCCATATGTTTCTGCCCCGGTCAGGGTATTGCCATGCCAGATATGCGGCTCATCAATTCCGTGCAGGACAAGGTTTGCAAGGACAATGGGATAAATGGCATTATCCTTTTCCCTGCCGTAAAAAGTGCTCTGTTTTAGGGTTTCAAACTGGTCTGGAGAGGTGATTTTTGTATTGTTCTGCCCTGCCATGTGTTCAAATGATTGTGCAAGAAACCCACCCGTACCGCAGCCGGGGTCATAGATTGCTTCTCCAATTTGCGGGTCAATGACCCTGACCATCGCCCGGATAATCTCACGGGGAGTGAAGAACTGGCCGCCGTCATTGCCCTTCTCCCCCATCTTCAGCAGCAATCCTTCATAGACCTGTGAAAGGGTAAAGACATGAGTGGTATCAACTGCTTCAGCAGTAATCTCATTCACCTTATCCAGCACATCAAGGAAGTTCCGCTCAGTATCAACTCTGGTGCGTTCAATGCTGGACATGATTTCGCTTATAACCTTCTGGCGGGGCGTTGCGTTTGGCTGTTCACGCAGGGATTTCAGGTGGGGAATGAGTTTACTATTAACAAAACTAAAGAAATCTCCAAGCGCTCCTTCCTGTAATTTTTTGCGCTTTGCACCATCAGGTGCTGCCCAATCCTGCCATCGGTAAGGGGTACTAAGGGAAGGGGTAAAATCATGCCCCACCGCCGCTGCTTCATCCTGTTCCCGCATCTCTTTTTCATCCAGAATGCGAAGAAACAGTATCCATGTCAGCTCAGGCACATACTGCAATGCCCCGGCACAGTTTGACCGCCGCATAATATCGCAGATGGATTTTATTGCGCTATTGACTGACTGCTGTGAATTAAGTCGCTTGGCCTTGCCGTTATTTTTCATGCAATAATCTTTGGTTATTATTATCCAAAAAAGTTATTACCCTCTTTTAAGGGTAGTACTCTTTTCCCGCCACTTGGCTGCCGGGGCACAAGTCACGGATCACAAATCACGATTTATAATTCTCCATTAAATGCCCGCTTTAATAAAGCAGCCGGCAGTTTGTTGATGGTGTCGAGTTGTTCGTCAATGTGTTTTGTTAGCTTCTCGGCAAAAACCATCTGTTCATTCAAGATTGCTGCAATGCGCTTTTGTTCGGGGAGAGGGGGGAGGGGAAGAAGTAATTGAAGCAATTCATCCATGCTTGCTCGGGGCATACGTGAACCTGTCTTGCCCCGCATCGCCTCATTAATAGTTTCTGGCCGTCGTAATACCCAACATACGTATTCTCGATATATATTTGCATTGGGTAAAAGTGGAATTAATTCTGTTGTGCATCTTCCAGAAAAATCAGGAAGAGCAACCTTATTAAGATATGGGCGCAATTTCCCATAGAGTACGTGCCGTTCATCAAAAGCGAATGATGTACTCATCCCTTCATTTTCAACAAATCCTGTGGGATGCTTCAAGATTTTCCCGCTACCACTTTCCACGTGTTCCAGACTTAAATATGGAAGGCTTTGAGCAATTGCAGAGCTTGGTTCTATTATTTTTCTGTCTTGTATGCAGACTCCCTCCAGTTTCACCCATTGCCAGCCTTGTGCTTCGGGGCTGTTAAAAACAGAGCGGAGGTAGGCGGCGGGGAGTGCTTTGGCGGCTTCCAGTTGCTGCTTGGTTGCTTTCCGAGCTTTTTCAACGTGCGCCATCTGTTCATTCAGTATTGCTGCAATACGCTTTTGTTCAGGGAGAGGAGGGAGGGGGATTTCAAGAGTTTCTAATTCAGATTTGTTGATAGCTTGAAAAGTACTACCGCTACCCTTGTCGGTAATTACTGGTTCAATGAGTTTAAGCCAGTTGTATAAAAAATGGAGAGATATTTTTTGGCCAATTCTTATCGCAGCTAACCCTCTGCCTATACAACATTTTTCATTAGCTAAATTAGTTGGACCAACTGGCGCACGCACAGAGATTAAAATATCATCACATAAAGCAATTTTTATGGGTTCAACGCACCATATGCGTGCAACAGGATTTAAGGTGCCAAAGTCAGCCTTACCTTGATAAAATGATAATCCTTCAGATACATTACGGTAGGTATTGCTCGGTGGCGATTGACCCATTATTATCTCGCATACCTCGCCCAATTTCACCCACCGCCAGCCTTTAGGCAGTGACCGGTTA
>CAIYCZ010000596.1 GCA_903924805.1 uncultured delta proteobacterium
ACATTTTGGTGAATGTTCAAGAGAACTTGAATAGATATTCGGTTGAGCAATAAGCTGCAAGCCCCCCTGTTCGTGTCTCGTGACTTGGGTCTCGTGACTCGTGCAGAATAGCTTTTAGCAATCAGCTATCAGCCTTCAGTTTTAATCCTCAATCTTTTACTTTACCACAAACCCGATTTTTCGCTTAGGCTTTTCGGGCTCTGCCATCAGTGCCCGGATTGCATCAAACACCACCCGGAATTGTGCATCGTACTTTTTCTCAAGCGCCTCAAGCTTGCGTGCAAGATCAGCATGCGAGGCGAGCATCTGTCGCAGTTTAACGAACGCCCGCATGATCTGAATGTTAACCTGTACAGCTCGCTTGCTGCGCAAAACACTTGCAAGCATTGTAACACCCTGCTCGGTAAATGTGCTCGGTAAATGCATAGGGATTTGACCGGTGTGAACCACCCCAGCTTGAAATCACAAGTTGTGATTTCAAGCTGGCAAACTCTTTATCAGACTTTTTGAAATATAAAAAACCTCTACCAGCCACAATGGCTGGTAGAGGTCTAATTATTCTGTCTGAAAACCGCCCCTCCTATTTTCAAACATTACGTGCCCCTTAATTTAATCTTAACTCAGGCCTGCTTTTTAAGTCTCTGAATGATAAGCTTGGCAACCTTTTCTCCTGACAGCAGCATGCCACCGAAGATTGGCCCCATGCGGAAGTTGCCAAAGGTTGCATTGGCTGACATGCCCGCCACATACACGCCGGGGAATGCCTCGCGGGTATTTTCAAGGGTTGTCCGTTCCGCAACATCCGCCCACATGGATTTTTCACCTTCCACTTTACCCGATTTGGTGAGAAGCCGTGCATCAACCTTCCGTTCAATAACCCTGATCACTTCTATGGGATGGCCGGTTGCATCAATAACAAACTTGGACTGGATACAAAGCGGGTCAACGTGGAGGTTTGCCATCTCCACCGCAGTCCAGTTGATAACTACCCCCGTCACCCGTTTTTTCCGCACAATGACATCTTCAACGCTCATGAGGTTGAAAATCCTTGCACCGGCTTTCGCCGCACAGGAGCAGATGGTGCTTACGGTCTCAACAGAATCTGCAGTATAGTAGCCCCGCTCATATTCCTCACACCGTACGTTGAATTCATCAAGAATTCTTTTGCCTTCCTCCTGCACCACAATCTCGTTAAACATCATGCCGCCGCCCCACATGCCGCCGCCGATGCTCAGTTTTCGTTCAAACAGGGCTACCTTATAGTTCGCCCTGGCAAGATAGTAGGCTGCCACCAGTCCGGCAGGGCCGCCGCCCACTACTGCCACATCCACTTCAAGGTTGTCTAACAGCTTTTGATTAAACCGCTCGATTATCGCCCTGGTAATTACCTGTTCATCAAGTTTCATATCCGGCTGCCTTTCATTATGTTAAGAAATTAACCACAGAGTATTTTTTTATCATGTGAAATTATTAAGGGCAAGATTAAAATTCATCCGGGGAGGTAAACTCAATAGTGCGGTCAGCGAGCGGTTTTTTTCTTTGAGGTGGCAGAGACGGTGCTATGCTCCGTTATCTTCTGGAAAATCTTTTTTTCCATCCGTCTCATTCTCCTGTCCTCTTTCTCGGAGCGTTCATGGTCATAGTCCAGGAGATGCAGGATGCCATGAATAAGGAGATACGCAATCTCATCGCAGAGTGGGTGCTTCCTTTTAAGCGCCTGTCTTTGCGCGGTTTCAACAGAAATGACCACATCGCCAAGTACCCGTGGATGGGTGTTGGTAAACGGTCCGCCGTTCATGGGAAACGCCAGGACATCGGTTGGATAATTGCGCTGGAGATAGTTCCGGTTCAGCCCGGTAATCTGCGGGTCATCCAAGAGCAGAATGCTTACTTCCGGATTTAATAACGCTAAATTGTTCAGTATCCTGCTGGCCATTTGCTTTATCTGGCGCAGATTGATCGCTATCCTGTTTTGCTGGTTTCTGATCAGGACCCTGGCCTTTTGCTGTGCCATTCCCCTCCTTTTCTCCCTTTTCCGGGTATTCGATCCGGGCATGGAATATACCGTTTAAAATCCTGATGAAGCTCTGTGCAATAAGGTGGATGTCCTTCAGGGTGAGTTCACACTCATCGAGCTGGCCGTCGGTAAAGATACTGGTAATGATGCGGTTCACCATGCCCTGAATACGGGCAGGCGTCGGATCGGAGAGGGTTTTTGATGCTGCTTCCACGGCATCGGCAAGCATAACAATTCCCGCCTCTTTGGTCTGCGGCTTTGGCCCCGGATACCTGAAGTCCTTGTCGCTTATCTGCTGGCCGGCTCCCGCAGCCGACTCTTTTGCCTTCTGGTAAAAGTAATTGACGCTGGTGCCATGATGCTGGGAAATGATATCCTGGATACTTTTACCGAGGCGGTGCTTCTTTGCTATCTCGACCCCGTCTTTAACGTGCGAGATAAGAATGAGGCTGCTCATACTGGGAAGAAGCTTATCATGCTTGTTCTCTCCGCCCCTCTGGTTCTCCACAAAATAGAGGGGCTTTTTTGTCTTGCCTATGTCATGATAATAGGCGCTCACCCGTGACAGAAGCGGATTTGCCTGAATTGCTTCGGCAGCAGCCTCCACCAGGCTCCCCACAATGATGCTGTGGTGATAGGTGCCGGGTGCTGATATGATGAGATTGTGCAGCACGGTCTGGTTGAGGTCTGCAAGCTCAAGCAGCTTGATGTTGGTAGTATAATTAAAGACAATCTCAATAATCGGGATAATACCGGTGGCAAGAATACCGGCAAGAATGCCGCCGAGCATGCCAAACACAATATTGACAATGCTCTCCACGACAAACACATTTCCCTTAAGAATAGAGATGGAGATAATAATGACGCTGTTAAAAGCGCCCACCTTGAGGCCTGCTTTAATGAGCGTTTTCCGCTCCCGGCACGGGGAAACCCCCTGTGCTGCCATAAGGCAGCTGATCAAGGGATATATAAAAAATATGATCTGATTATCTATGAGAATTCCTGACAGTATCGAAACCACGATTGAACAAATTGCAGCAAGCTGCGCATTGAGGACAACACTGATTATGATGGCTACCAGGGAGAAGGGTATTGCATAGAAATAGGAGTTCAGCGGTATCAGCATGGAGCCGTCATAGAATGACTTGGCGGTCATTATGGAAAGCTTGAGAAGGATAAGGAACAGCACCAGGATTGAACAGAGAAACATAAAATCGCGGGGGGATATGGCGCGGTTTCGCAAATTGTTTATGGTAAAGGTATAAACGAAAAAGAGGGACAAAAACGACAGGATAAAATACCCGGCAAGCGTCCATGCCGTGCTCTGATAACCGTTCAGTTTCATCAGCCCGCTGAGCTTCGTCAGGGCAGCTTCATTTATCCGCTCTCCCTCGCGGATAATCATCTCGCCTTTTTTCACCTTTACATAGACCGGCGCAACGGTCTGAACCGCAGCCTCCTTGCGTGCCTCTGTTTCTACTTTATTAAAGGTCAGCGTTGGCTCTATCAAATCGGTTGCTATGCTGAGGAGCGCCCTCCGCATGTCTTCACTCAGCTTTTGCAGCACTTTGCGCGCCTCACGCCGCATGAGAAGCTGCACATCTTTTAAATCAAGCCAGCGAGCATAATCTTCCAACACCACCTCTTCCTTGCTGTGGATGTCCTTCAAGGTGACTCTCCGCCCCCATTCTCTGAAAAGCTGCTCTTTCGATAGAACGATTTCACGCTGTGCAGGGGGTAACGTCAACTCGAGGAGGTGGTCTTCAATATTCTTATTGAATCCATGTTTTAAGAGTACGTCAAAATCATTATCGCTAATCTGAATGCGCAGTATTTTCTGAAATTCATTTTTCCATTTATCAAAAAACAGTTCATGCTTTTTTGAGTTTCTTAAAAATTCTCTCTGCACTGAAAATGCAGTGGTAATTCTTTTTTCTATATCCACATCAGCTTTAGAATTAAAATCATATACGGAAAGAACCGAGGACTCTTTTCCCTGTTTCAGTTTTTCGGTTGACAGGCTGTCCTCTAATGAAAAATCCTGGAGGGCCCTGATATTGTGCCGGGAGATATCACCGAGCTGGTAATTGTAGGCAGGGATGGTAAGCTGTTGCGGGATAAGCAATGCAATAACTGCGCTCAGCAGCAGCCCGATAAGTATCCGGTGAAGAGACGTATTTTTAAAATAATTGACTGCAGAAAAAGTTTCCTTCTGTTCTTTTATTTTTGATTTTTTATCTGATCTGGCAGTGAATAGCTTTATCATGAGTACCCTGCTCATTACCCTCAGGAATAAGATTCATAGGCTTTAACAATTTCCTGCACCAGCGGATGGCGCACTACGTCCTTCTCGGTAAAGTACACAAACCGGATTCCGGACACCCGTGACAAAACAGTTTTTGCCTCAATAAGTCCCGAAACCTTCCCTGCCGGCAGATCTATCTGCGTAATATCGCCGGTGATAACTGCCTTTGAATTAAAACCCAGCCTGGTGAGAAACATTTTCATCTGCTCTGAGGTCGTATTCTGCGCTTCATCCAGAATGACGAAAGAATCGTTAAGGGTCCTGCCGCGCATAAAAGCAAGCGGTGCCACCTCGATGACCCCCTGATGGAGAAAGTCAGACACTTTATCTATTTCCATCATATCATGCAGTGCGTCATAGAGGGGGCGCAGATAGGGGTTTACCTTTTCATACAGATCACCCGGAAGAAATCCGAGCTTTTCTCCGGCTTCAACCGCAGGCCGTGTCAGTATTATCCGGTCCACTTCCTTTTTGAGCAAAGAGGCAAGTGCCATGGCCATGGCAAGGTAGGTCTTCCCGGTTCCGGCAGGGCCGATGCCAATCACAATATCATAGTTTCTCATGGCATCAACGTATTGTTTCTGGGTAAAACTTTTGGGCCGAATGGCCCGGCGTTTAAAAGACACAAGGATGGTATCCAGCAGGACGTCCCGGGGATTTGCTGAATCGTCCTCATGCATCATTTTGATAGCCTGTTCAATATCATTAAAGGACAGCCCGTGCCCTGATTCAATGACAAAGTAGAGGTTCTGAATAAGCCGCTTTGCTCTGGAGATAGAGTATTTATCCCCGCCGATGCTTATCTCGTGTCCTTTGACGGATACGGTAACGCTCAATGACTTCTCTATACATTTGAGATTGTTATCATGCTCTCCGCAGAGCGAATTGACAATATCTACATCATCAAAGGTTAATGTTTCATAAAGATAATTGTCTTTATGCCGTACGGTCTTGAATTTTCCTGCCATTACTGTAGAGCACACCCTCCAAAAGTAAATTTCCCCGCCCACCGGGCGGGGTATAGCGAAATCAGCGCATGTAGTTATCCCGGCCGCTTCGCCACGGCTGACGTATGCGGCATGATAGCAGCTATGCAATACCCTGAAGCTGCACCACAATGTCCCGTGTCCGTGGCCGGTTGTCAAAATCACAGAGGACAATCTGCTGCCAGGTACCCAGAACCATGTTCCCGTCCTTAAGGGGAACGGCAAGTGACGGTCCTAACAGCGCTGCCCTCACATGGGCGTATCCGTTACCATCTCCCCAGCGTGCATCATGCTCATAGCTCATATTGTGCGGTGCAATTCTTTCGATTGCTTGCCTGAGATCTTCTACCACACCCCGCTCAAATTCAATGGTTGTTAATGCAGCAGTTGACCCTGCAATAAAAAGAAGAATAAGTCCATTGAGAATAGGGTGACGGGAGACAATTTTTTCTACCTGGGGGCTTATATTAATGATATCGGAGTTGCCGGTAGTCTTTACCTGTATGGTTGCGGAGTGGATTTGCATAGTTTAACGCTGGTGCATCTGCAGCTGGTGAACTGGTGTAAAAATGTATCATAGGGGGTCTGGCTTTGCAAGGGGATTTTTACCCGGATGCCTTCCCTGTGCGTATGCTTTAAAACAGCAGGTGGTTTCCCCATTAAAACTTAACTAACTAATTTAAGCTACGTTTTTCTAACAAGAGCCTGGTTTCAGGATTATATGGATAATTTTCCTGGATAATTTTCCTTGACAAAAAAGTTAGAAAAAATATATATTAATCACTTTTCCACTTATTAAACTAAAAAATATTTTGATTCCAGAGGGTAACCTATTATAATATAAAAATTATATTACGTATAACTTCTGGGGATAACCGGTGAAAGGAGGTTGATTAAAACATACTATGGCAGTTAAAATTCGACTCGCTCGACATGGAAAGAAAAAGAGGCCTTTTTATCGAATCGTTGTGACCAAGGACACATCACCCCGTGATGGAAGGTTCATAGAATTGCTGGGAACTTTTGACCCCTGTACTGAACCAGCCGCGGTAACCATCAATAAAAAAAAGGCTCTGAGCTGGCTTCGCAAGGGTGCCCAACCCACGCAATCCGTGATACAGATACTAAAAAAGGGCGGTGTTTTCCAATCGTCGTCAACACCCTCTCCGTAACAAGAGTGGATGTGCTTCACAACAGAGTTTGTTTCTGGTAATAAGTGTTTGTAGCTATTAATTACAGTGGAGGTTACCATGAAAGACTTAGTAATATACATTGCAAAAGCACTTGTTGATAGTCCTGACGAGGTTTCGGTGAACGAGGTTGAGGGAGAGCAGACTTCGGTTATTGAGTTGCGCGTAGCTAAAGGGGATCTGGGGAAAATCATCGGGAAGCACG
>CAIYCZ010000597.1 GCA_903924805.1 uncultured delta proteobacterium
CCAGTAGAGTGATTTCTTATCGTGGAGCAGTATTTCATGAAACGTTCTGAAAAGGGCGAACAGCTTTTCCACCGGGTCTGCTATCTGCGCTAATTTTTTCTGGTTTACGACATTAACCATCTGAAATAAACGGAGATTAACCGACAGCAGCAGGTCCAGTTTGTTCTCAAAATATGAATAGACGAGCCCGGTTGATATCCCTGCTTCCCGTGCGATCTCGGCTATGGTCGCATACTGGTAGCCCTTTTCTGCGAAAATTTTAATTGCGGCATCGAGTATCTTAGTTTTTTTCGAATCGCCCATCAATCGTCATGCCTTGCGACTGTTAAATAAAGACGCACAGTGCATTCAAGGAGAAGCGGCACCGGAGAAATTGAATTTGGATTCAGTTTCAATGTAATGTACGCTTATCTCCCTGTCAATAAAAAGGGAGTGATCCTGTATCAGGATGCGGATAAAGGTATGGAATTTTAACAGCGCAGGATAGTTTCACTTCCCTGTTTGCTTGGATAGGATTGCATCCAGAGACTGGTAGAGCGCATCGATAACATAAGGCTGGTACCTGCCGACCGGTACCCCGTTATAGATGACATGGGTTTTCCCCTGGACAAGCTCCCGCACGTAGGGCTTTGACCAGTCCGAGTAATCGATTGTGTCATAGAGGTTGAATTTATCAAAGTCCTTGTAGTTCTTCAGTGCGTGATGGAACATGGTGTCGGAATTCTCGGCAATGAATTCTATGGGCAGACCGATCGCGTAATCGTATCCTTCCTTTATGGCATTCCAGTAGGCACGATTTGTGGAGAGATATTTCTGCTTGGGGTCCCAGATGGGGTCGGCAAACTCATCCTGGCAAAGAACCACATTGGTCTTCGGGAACTTGTACGATGCAACCATCTGTTTTACTTCTTCCGCAAGCTTGTCCCGGTATGCCGGGGCAAACTGCAGCCAGGCCTCCCATTTGAATTTTTCCCACGGCATGCCGTGCACGGTGACCGCCACCGTAACTGAGGCGTTTTTAGGCAGCGTATCGAGCCGGTCCTTGAGCATCGCAAGGAAAGCCTGGCGCATGGGCGGGAAATGCCCCATGGGCGGTGCCATAATAACTTTTATCTTCTTCCCGGGATGCTCATGCTCCCACTCTTCTATGTATTCAAATGAATGGCGGAAGCCTGAGTTGAAATCTTCAAAGTGGGAATAGATAACCAGCGGCGAGCTGAGCACGATCGTGTCGCAGCCGGCATCAAGCAGCTTATAAAGCTTTTGTTTCATGTCATAGTAAAACACATTGCTCTCGGACTGCCACTGGATATCGGGATATTTCTGCTTGATCTTATCGCGGGCGCCGTTGATTACCTGGAAGGTCTGTTCCCAGTGCGGCAGTTTTTTATTGACGAATCCGATACCGTAATACCAGATGCGGGCTTTATTTATAATTTTACCGGCAATGGACGGCATGCCGCCCTGCCGGCCGGTGTAGAGAAAATAGCCGTGATCCAGATAGATCATGTTTGACGGCGGCACCCACTTTACCGTGCCCTGTTTATATTTTTCTATATAGGGAGTGCCGTCAAAATCACGGTCATTGCCGAAGGGGTCTTCAAGCCGGGTGGGGGTGAACGCTTCGTGCTCGTGGAACCTGACCGGATCGAGCAACGCGACACCATTGTCCTTCTGTGCAAACAGCCTGAACGGCCAGGGCACGATGGTATTAAATATTTTAAACGTAACATTATAGAAAAAGGTGTAACTGAGTTTGGTGGGCGTTATAAGCGTGGTGGCAAAAATACCCACCTTGCCGACAGGGATGGTGTCCTGCTTTTTATATACCTCGTAGTAGTCCGGTTTGGGGATCTGATTTTTGTACGTGAACACGCCATATCCGGCTGCCACCAGGATGATCAGTACAATAACTACCCATTTTAAAGCTTTCATTATTTTTCCCTCTCCGACTTCCCGTCAAACCCATTGTTCACACCCCGTCCCGCGAAATAATCGCAGCCATCGCCGGCCCGCCGCCGGCACAGAGCGACGCGCACCCGAGCCGGGCATTCATCTTCTGCATCTCATGCGCCAGTGTTACTATCACCCGCAAGCCTGAACAGCCAACCGGATGTCCCAGTGCTATGCCGGAACCGTTCCGGTTCACTATGTCCATATTAAATTCAAAGTTATAGTCAAGCTTTAATTTGCGCCCAACCCCGAGAAACTGCGCGGCAAAGGCCTCGTTAACTTCCCAGTAATCAATATCAGAAAAATTAAGCTGCGCTCTCTTCAATGCCAGCGGAATTGCGATAGAAGGCCCAAGCCCCATCACGGAGGGCTCAACCCCGGCACTCACCGTGGTTACTACCCTGGCAAGCGGCCTGATGCCGAGCTCTTTTGCTTTCTCTTCCGACATGAGTACCGCAGCGGCAGCGCCGTCATTAACTCCTGAAGCATTGCCTGCCGTTACCGTGCCGTTTTCTTTAAACACTGTTTTGAGCTTTGCCAGCCCCTCCATGGTAGTGCCTTCGCGCGGGTGCTCATCAGTAGCAAACAGCCTGACACCCTTTTTCTCTTTAATTTCAACGGGAACTATCTCATCACGGAATTTCCCGCTCTTTATGGCGGCGATAGCCCGTTCCTGGCTGAGTACTCCCAGCCGATCCTGCTCTTCACGGGTGATGCCGAATGCGGCTGCCACGTTTTCCGCGGTCGCCCCCATATGATAATGCTCTATGGAACATACCAGGGCATCAAGAATCATGGCATCTTCAACGACGCCCGAGCCCATCCGGTAGCCGCTTCTCCCCTTAAGCAGCAGATACGGCGCTCCGCTCATGCTCTCAGTTCCCACCACCAGAGCTATTTCTGATTTGCCGAGCATGATGTTGTGGCTGGCAATTTCAAAAGCGCGCATGGATGAGGCGCAGAGCTGGTTCACGGTGCAGGCAGGGGCCTTCCAGGGAATGCCCAGATCTGCCTGAATCTGGCGCGAGATATTTCCCCCAACTCCTGCCTGGATGACATTTCCGCATATTACTTCATCTACCTGCCCAGGAGCAAGGCCTGCTCTTTTCAGTGCCTCTGCTCCGGCTATTCGACCAAGCTCGCGGGGATGAATATCTTTGAGTGTTCCCAGCAGGTCGCCTATCGGGGTGCGGCACGCACTTGCTATAACAACATCGTTGTGCATAAAAGCTCCTCATTTCCTCTTCGGTTAGTTTCTTGTCCAGCGCTGTCTGTTCCTGAATTCACTACCAAACAAAGAATTATCGGTAAAGGTTATTTGATCGATGGTAATCCTGGTCATTATCATACCCTTCTTCATCATCATCATCATTTTCTCAGCGGGTATCTTTTGCGCTTCTGCACCATACTCAAAGTAATAGACTGAAAGGCCTTCATCGAACTCTTTTGTGGTACCGTCAAACAGCTCTGCTTTTCCTGAGACCTGCACGCATAAGGTGCTTTGAAAGTCGGTAAATTCCTTATGCCAGTTGAGACTTACATGGGGGTTGACCCTCATCTGGTCAAGTTTACCGGTCCCCCTTTCTGAGAATGCGTAAATCACCTTTTTATCCGGGTCAAGTGAGCAGTCAATCGTTGTGGTCAGCGGCTTGTTGTTAAGGGATGTTGCAAGAACAAACGTCCTTTTTTGTTTCTTTCCGCCAAGAATTTTTACTATCTGCTCCCAGACTTTGTCTTTTGGCATAATGCCTTCTTTGGCTTTCCATTTCATGTAATCCCCGTACAGCCAGGCCTGGGTTGCGGTTGTTTTTGCGTCAATTTTAACTTCATGGCAGTCATTACAGGTTATCCCTTCCTCAATCGCGGGGTGGGTATCGCTCAGTTTTGCTGTAGCATCAATGCCTGCTGCTTTCTTCTGCTCGGCTACTGGCTTTGCAGCCGGGGCTTTCTTTTTCTGACTCTCCGCTGCGTATTGCACGCCATATCCTGTCAGCGCTAAAAGACAGACTAAACATGTTACGATTAAAAATTTTTGCTTGCTCATAGTGGTTCTCCTTTCTGCATTAGTTAATAAATTAAAATTCTAACGTCATCTCTTAATTATTCATGTGCAAAAACGGTTTTGTCCAGATTCTTCACTATTCCTGACACAAGACGATAGGGAATGCATACCAGGATCTCTTCATCTCTGAGCTGCATATGCAGTCTCCCTCCATTATCGCCACATGAGAAGACAGGTTTGTTCTCCAAAAACGGAATCGTCACCATCCCCAGACAGGTACCTGCACCCGCGTTGCCTGTCATTACCTCCCCGGTGTCAAAGGCGTATGCGGTAGAGAGCATACACATCTGTTTCCCGTTTAAGGGGAAGAGTACCATATCCGGCATTTTCATCTGTGCAAGAGAACCAAGGATCAGTCCTCCATATACCTTGGGAAACTGTGGAAATAACGATCTACCCTTGGTAAATAAGTCCTGAGAAGCGAAATAGCCACCCTGACCGGTAGTTATCTCCACCATAGCGTTAAAAGAATCCCGGTCAATGCTTCGTGCCCCAAGCCCTAATGCAAGAGAGCCGCCACAGGTGCTGTTCTTTGCAGTAAAATAAAGTGGGCTTCCCTGTCCTTGAAAAATATCTCCGCAGATGTGGCACCAGAAGTTAAGCCCATCTTCCTCAACGACCCCTTCGGGAACTTTGTCGGCAAATTTCATTGCCACAATGTCCCGTGTCAATGCGAGTTTCTCCTTTAATGCTTTGTCTAACTTTATGTTATTAAGCTCAGCTTTAGTCGGGCCCATGCTTATGGCGTCCATGCCGCAGTAGTGTTTGCAGATACCGCAATCACAGCACATGTCCGTGATTAATACCTGATTGCCTCTGCGTATAATTGCTCTATTTAAACAGTTGCCAATACATGAGCCACATCCAACGCATAGCTTTTGATCAATTATGAATGGCATGGTATTCTCCCTTCTGCTTCATACAACGTGATGCCTTTTTATTACTCTGTAACACCTTCGCGGAAGTCAACTGCTTGGTTGCCGATTCGTGTTATGCTGAGATGGCCCCAACATACTCCTCCTCTGACAGATTACAGAACATCGCTCAGAGACAATTTCCGGGTAAGAATTTTTCTGTGCAGTTCGGGCCGTTCACGGGCAATTCTTTCCTTGTGTCTGAGAAACGCTCCCCACATAAGCCGTGGTGACTTGTATTGATTAAAGGTTCCCTCCAGGGTCTCTTTTTCGATCAATGCAAAAAGGTAATCGAGCTCATCATCTGAATACGCTGGCACCAGGGCAAAGCCCTGGGCCACCTGAAGATAATCATCACTGTTAAATTCAAAAGAATCCTGCCACCATCCGGTATATTCCGCAAAACCGCCTTTACCGGATAGTTCTTTATGCACAGCGCTGCCGGCACGAAAACCGCAGGTGAGCGCTCCCTGCGTTTCAACCTCAACATAGGCAGCAGCATCGCCGATCACAAGCGTATTGCCCCGGTACGGAATCTTCATGGAACTGTATGCCGTTGCCATACATGCCATTTTCTTAACAACCCGTGCATTGGCAAACATTGATGCCAGAGGGCTCCTGGTGACGATATCATGATAGATCTGTTCAGGCCTTTTGTTCTTATTCCCTATTATAACCAGATACCTGAGATCACTTCCCTCCAGTGCAGGCCCCATGATTAGGGGTGCAAACGATTGATAGGCACCGCCCATATAGCTTTTCATGGTACACGGCTCAAAATCCCTCAGGCCCTCAATAACCGAGAGCGTGCACAGAGCGGTTGCAAAACACATCCTGCCCTGATTGAGCCCGAGCTTTTCTGCTGTTCTTGAATTGACTCCGTCTGCGACTATGAGCTTTTTTGCATGCAGCTTTTCGGGAATACCGCCAGAGTGTACGGTCAGCTCAACGCCGGCGCTTGTCTCTTCGGCATTGCAGACAAGTGCGGCATTACATAATGTCACACCCAGCCGGTTGCACGTATCCCCTATTCCCCGCAGCAGAAGGCCCTTATCAAATTTAACCACAATAGGGCTGTTGTCATTGTTGGTAAAGTGGATTGTATGGCCGCCGGGCGAGACAAAATATTTATCCGTTACATTGAGAAGCGGGCCACTATAAGCAACGTCAAACCCGTTTTTTGTAAAAACTATTTTCCCCTCTTCAATCCGTATGGTTTCACCCTGGAAGTTCTCGTCCATTATAAACTGCTGGCAGCAGGCACGGGTTATTTTAGAAACATCGTTTCTTTTTTCAATGAGGACTGTCCTGAGCCCATGTTCAGCTGCTGTCTTTGCGGCCATCAGGCCTGCAGGACCGGCACCGACCACTGCAACATCGTAACTCATCTGCTTTTCTGCTACTCCTTTCGCTCAGGTGACTTTTCCTTCAGTTCCCTTACGCTCAGTTGTTCAGACAGGGAAACATTGTCATGTATCCCCAACTGCGCCCGCAGTTTGTCAAGAGATGCCAGTTCCTCCTGCAGCGCCTTTATCTCGTGCTCTATCACCGGCTTCTCATGCAGCAGGTAGAAGGTTTGCGGCTTCTGCCACTGGGTAAATGCCATCAACACGATGGAAATTGATAAATATAAAAGACCACCGAGAACCGTCTGCTTCTCGATGCTTGCCGCTTTTCTGGCAAGGAAGAGTATTACCATGGACGCGATAATAAATACCGCGCCGATGCTGTTGGCAATCCGGGGCATCAGTTCAACCGGCACGGAAGAAGAGTAGTTGTCCAGGTACAG
>CAIYCZ010000598.1 GCA_903924805.1 uncultured delta proteobacterium
TATTCACCAGGTCTTCGGTAGAGGTAAAGGTAATTGAGGAGCCCTGATACATATCTGCAACTGCCTGCCGGTAATCTGCGAGCTGAAATGACCGGGAGGCGGCAATCTCAAATGTCCGCTGGTTGGTGCCGGAAAGAAGCTGGCTGTGATGGATGTTGAGCACTACTTTTGATGCGTTATAAAGGGTATTCAGCTCTTCAGGCGAGGAAATCTTATGCAAATATATGTCTTTTAAGAAAGGGAATTGCGGGTACAGTTTTTTCCACCCCGCATCGCCAAAGAGTTTAATGTTGATATGGTGATCAAAAAGCGTTTTCAGAACAGATGCTCTGAGCAATCCGTCCCGGTCTCCATTAAATGAGTCACCGATAAAAACCATGTCATGGGTATACGGGCGGCTGCCATCCAGGGGATAAAAAAAATCGGGGTCAGCAGCATGGGGCAGGTATTCAACGCTGCGGTTCAGGTGCTGGATTTTTTCCAGCCAGGCTGCATCAATCAGGAATACCCGGTCGCACCAGGGGACAGTGTTGAATATGATTCCCTTTGTGTTAGGGTTATCCCCGAACCAGCCGTTGACAGAGACCTTCTTCTCCCTGAACAACTGCCAGGTTCCCGGCAGAATATTATAGGGAGAGACGACGAGTACTCTTTTTACCTTTTCACGGGCTATGCGATGGACTAAATCCCTGTTAAGGCGCTTCACGAATACGCGGTACCGGATGGCATTTATGATTTTATTTGACTTTCTTTCGAAGCGGGTATTGATGTGCTCGCAGTTGTATCCCATCTCCTGCATATTGAGAAAGAGAAAATGGGAAAAGTTCCCGTGCCAGTTGTTACCCAGCAGTATAATCTTTTCCTGGCTTTTAATGCTCATAACCATGTATGCCAGAGGGACACATTGAATCAAATGCCCGCAGTATCACAGGGTGCTCAGCATGTCTTTATTATCCTGGACCCATTCTATAAGCTCCGCAATGCCCTCCGGAACGCCCGTCTGCGGCTTCCATCCGAGTGTCTTTTTCATCTTTTCCAGGCTGCAGATAAATACCGGTTGATCACCGGCGCGCCAGTCTTCAAAGCTTAAGGGTATTTTCTTGTTTAATTTTTCTTCCAGGAGCGCAATCAGCTCAAACAGAGAAATTACGTTATCTTCTCCCCCTCCTACGTTGAATGCTTTGCCCGCTACGCGTTCCGGCTGGTCAATTGCTTTCTGATAGGCGAGGATCAAATCTCTGACGTGAAGGATATCGCGAACCTGTTTACCGTCACCATAAATGGTGATCTTTTTTCCCAGCACTGCTGCTATGGTAAACCAGGCGACCCACCCCTGATCTTCTATGCCGAATTGCCGCGGTCCGTAGATGCATGACTGGCGAAATGAAGTGGCCCTGAGGTTGTAAATCCGTGCATGGTCAATGACATATTGATCTCCTGCTCCCTTGGAGCACCCGTAGGGAGAGTGAAAATCAAGGGCTCTTGATTCGTCAACGCCGGGTGAGTTTTTATAGGCGTATCTGTTCCCCCGCTCCACAATTCCAAGGTCATCCATCTTCCCGTATACTTTATTGGTGGAGGCATAAATCAGCAGGGCCTCTTTCTGATAGCACCGCATGACATCCAGGATGTTGAAGGTTCCCCATGCGTTTATTTCAAAGTCCTCACGAGGGTTCTGGATTGATGTGGTAACCGCTACTTGGGCAGCCAGATGCAGTATGACATCAAACCGTGACCGCTTAAAGATGTCCTCAATTGTTTTTTGATCGCGGATGTCTGCTGTAATACATTCCACCGTGCCAAGGGATGTCAGCCAGACAAGGTTTTTGTCAGCCCCTCTTCGGGATAGATTATCCAGCAGGATTACCTGCCATTTATTTTCCATAAAATAGCGAGCAGCATTTATCCCGATAAAACCGCATCCGCCGGTGATGAGAATTGTTTTCATGGATGTTACCCTATGTGTTATATATCGCTACCACCTTCTCTATGTAGCTTTTCCAGTCATTCTGTATCGCATGTTCCCGGCATCGTTTACATAAGGCATGATACGCCGCGGTATCCTTGATTGAAAGGATATAGCGCATCTTTTGATGCAGGAGGTCAACATTTTTCTGCTCGCATAAAAAACCGGTAACGCCATCGCTGATGGCGCTTTCATTGCCGCAGTTTTTTGACCCGATCGACGGAATGCCGGCAGCATTAGCCTCCAGATGTATCAGGCCGAACCCCTCAAAATAGTCATTATCATTTACCGATGGTAATACATTTGCTGCACATTTGAAATAATATTCTTTTATCCGGTCATTAGGGACAAATCCGGCAAATATGACCATATCCTGGAGATGATGTTCGGTAACGTAACGTTTACATGCCGCAGCATATTCATCAAAATCCTCTTCCCCCAGTACATATAATTTTACATCGCGGAATTCATGCTTGAGCCGCTCAACAGCTTGAATTGCATAGAGGAGCCCTTTGCGCGGCTTGATGTGGCCAACAAAGCAGAAGGAATTCTCTTTGCGCATGGCCGTACCATCTCCGGGAGGCGCAAACAAATCGCTGTCAACCCCTAACGGTATGGTATGGACAGGGATATTATACAGATTGTTTTCATTAAATCGCTGAGCTGTATAATCACTTATCGAAACAATACGGTTTATTTTTTTGAGAGATCTTTTATACAGCCATTTATTAACGCCCCGTTGAAATGGAAATATGGCATAGGTTCCGACAATACTGCATATAACTTTTTCTGGAGCAAGGAAATTGGCCAGCGGGAAGAACGGCTCGACAAGGATATGGATGACATCAAAACTTCCTCTCGCCAGTATTTTCTTTAATTTCTGCACATCCTGCAGAACTCTAAAGAACTTCAAGTATCCATCACGCATAGATGTCAGCACCGCATGGCAGATGACGCCATCAATATGCTCAGGTAAAGAGTTTTTATTGAACAGAA
>CAIYCZ010000599.1 GCA_903924805.1 uncultured delta proteobacterium
ATTAAAGAACGATCCATAAAACCACCGGTGGGAATACAGGAATCTGGATACAAGAAGGGAGATCTTTATGCCTACCGGTTCCTGCAGCTGTTTCTAAAAGTAGCATCCAATCATAAAGAGAACAAACGGCTTGAACGGGGAATAAAGAAGAGTGCGGCAGGGTCTTATGAACGAAAAAAACTGTGCAGAAGAAGAGTAAAAAGCCTTGGTGAGACACGCAGCATCATTTTGCATACAGACCTTCTCAAGCTTCTCGAAAAAGGTGTTATTAAAAAAATAGAAAAGCTTGTTACGCTTGATACAGGGAAAAAGCTCACCGCTAAAAAGGAGATGCAGGATATTCTAAAAGAATTAAAACAGGCTGATGCTCGTTCAAGGATTGTCAAAGACAGGCTGGTAAAAGCAAATTTAAGGCTGGTGGTTGGTATAGCAAAAAAGTATATAAACCGCGGACTGCCTCTTTCTGACCTCATCCAGGAGGGCAATATCGGCCTCATGAGGGCTGTTGAAAAGTTTGACTACCGGCTGGGTAACAGGCTGAGCACCTACGCATGCTGGTGGATACGGCAAACCATACTGAGATCCATTGATGAACAGACCCGCACCATCCGTGTTCCGGTTTATGTGAATGAGCGGATTAAAAAGATGATGAAAAATTCTTATCATATAGCACAGAGTAAAGGGGGAGAGCCGTTATCAAATGAACTTGCTGAAGAAATGGGGCTTTCTGCACGGCATGTTGATGAAATGCTGCAGGTGGCAAAGGATACCATTTCCCTGGAAACCCCGCTGGGAGAAGAGGAAAGCCCGCTGCGCGACTATATCTCAAACGCATTAGCCCCATCACCCCTGGATGATGTATTAAAGTATCAACTCTATAAAGAGGCGGATGAAGCCCTGCACGACCTGTCTCCCCGCGAGGAAGCCATTATCAGGCTCCGCTACGGGTTCGGGGTTGATGCAGAGCACACGCTGGCGGAAATCGGCGAAAAGCTTGGCGTATCCCGTGAACGGATTCGCCAGATAGAAGTAATGGCGCTCCGCAAGCTGCGCCGCTGCGAAAAATTGCGCGAATTAAAAATGTTTCTAAAACAGTGACAGACTATAATCTGAGGGGATAGTAAAAACCCCACATTTCAATAGTGTATTGAGATGTGGGGTTTTTACTATGTAGAAATAAGTTTGCTACTAATAGCCAGCTCGACAGTCTACTTTTTAAGTGCTTTAATGTCGTTTTCAAAGACGCTGCAGGGCTGAAAACCAAGATATTTTTTCACCACGGTCTTATCCTTGTCGACGAGAAAGCTGGTAGGAACAATGACAACACCATACTGTCTGGCTATTTCTCTGTTGCCGACGAGAAAGGGGAAGTTGATTTTCATTTCGGAGGCAAATATTTTCATGGCTTTCCTGTCAGGCTCGCTATCAATGTCTATTTTTAAAACCACCACTCCGGATGCCTTTACCGCAGCATGTAACTTGTTAAGTTCCGGAACCATTTCCCGGCACGGCTTGCAGTACCGTGAACCGAAGGTCATAAGAACCGGCTTACCGCTGCAATCAGAAAGCTTGAAAAGACTCCCATCAATAATATTCTCTAATGAAAAATCAACTGCCTTAGTGCATCCGCCGGGAAGTGAGCTTTCGCCTCTGCCAATCGAATAGCATAGCAGCAAAACACACAGGGATGCTATAAAGACGCATTGGATATGGTCTGAAATTGATTTCATGGATTGTTCCCTTAACCGGTGCGCATGACCAGGTACATTGAGCGATTGCTGCTTCAGCCAACTGCCCATCGTAACCGCTGCCCAATATATAACAAAACCCTGCGGGTAATGCAAATTAATGTTATATGCGGGGTGTTTGAAAGAAGGTATTGCAGCATGCACGTTAGTCTGCTAAATAATTATAAAGGCAGTAAAATGCCGGCTGAGACTATTATGACGGCGCAGATCTCATCATAACCTTATCTGCCACAATGGATACCGGACTTGTGCGCAGAGAGGGCAGAGGGAATTTGCATGAACCACTAAAAAGAAGGGAGATACAGTATGGCACAACAGAGAGAAGTATATAAATGTGAACTGTGCGGTAATATTATAGAGGTGCTCCATGCAGGTGCAGGGACGCCCTTCTGCTGCGGTCAGGAGATGAAGCTCATGAAAGAAAATACGGTAGATGCGGCAAAAGAAAAGCACGTTCCGGTCATTGAGAAAAAGGGTTCCCGCGTGACCGTGAAAGTCGGCAGCGTGGAGCATCCCATGGAGGAAAA
>CAIYCZ010000600.1 GCA_903924805.1 uncultured delta proteobacterium
CACCTATGTCCATGATAACCAGGCAGTCATTGAGATCGGCAATAGCGGCGCTATTCCGCCGCATATCCGGAAGAGAATTTTCACTGATCAGCACATCCTCACCGGCAAAGACAGCTCGGGAGGGCTTGGCCTCTCCATTGTAAAACTGTTTACGGTCATGCATAATGGTACCGTAGAATTTGAAAGCCCGCCTGAGAAAAACTGGACAGTATTTCGTATCCGGCTGCCGCTCAGGTAAACCACCGCCGCACAAAAACAGCGGATAGCTGACAGCTGATAGCTATTATTTTTTATTACGTTTTTTCTGTGGTTATATTTTAAAAAACCAATCAAGAGGAGCATCATGGCAAGCAGAACTCAGATGTTGAAAGAATGTGGTCAGAGCCTCTGGCTGGACAATATCCAGAGGAAAGAAGTGCATGACGGAACCATCAAGATGCTGATTGATAAAGACGGCGTATGCGGCATTACTTCCAACCCGACCATTTTCATGAAAGCGGTAAGCAAAAGCACCGACTATGATGAGCAGATAAAAAAGCTCGCGCGGGAAGGAAAAACCGCCTCTGCAATATATCATCGCATCACCATTGACGATATCAGGGATGCCGGCCAACTGCTGCTCCCCGTATTTGAGAAAACCGGCGGGGAAGATGGATTTGTCTCCATTGAGTTAAATCCTCAGCATGCCTTTGACGCTGAAAAAAGCATTGCTGAAGCACGGGGGATTCTTTCCGAGATAGGGCTTCCCAATATCATGGTCAAAGTTCCGGGCACTGCCCAGGGTGCTGTCGCTGTCAGGGAGCTTATCGCCCAGGGGCTGAATGTTAATATCACGCTCCTTTTTTCACCGATGCATTACCGGCGAGTGGCTCTTGCCTATATTGAAGGGCTGGAGGCACGGGATAAACAGGGGCACGACCTCTCTGTGGTTCATTCGGTGGCAAGCTTTTTCCTGAGCCGCATTGACACCAGAGTGGATAAAAAGATTGATGCACTTTTCTCAAAAGAGCCTGCAGATAAACTTCGCGCATTACTTCCTGGACTCAGAGGCCAGACCGCCATTGCCGTTGCAAAAGTGACCTACGCAATATTCAAGGAATTGTTCTTCAGTGCGCGCTTCACGAAGCTGGAGCAGAAGGGAGCGCATATTCAGCGGCCGCTCTGGGCAAGCACCAGCACTAAAGACCCGCAGTACCGTGACGTTAAATATGTGGAAGCGCTTATTGGCAGACACACCATCAACACCCTGCCGCCGGAAACCATCAGCGCATTCAGAGATCATGGTGTAGCAAAACCAACCATTGAGGATGGGATTGAAGGCGCTCCTGAGCTGCTGAAAAAAATCGAGGAGCCGGGCATAAGCCTTGAGAAGATCTACCAGGAGCTTCAGGATGAAGGTGTTAAGGCTTTCGAAACCTCATACCTTGATCTCCTCAAGTCGATTGAGGAAAAAGCTCAAGCGCTTCGCGGGTAATCTGGATGTGAACGGGCACCAGAGGGCTTTTATTTTTATTGCGGGGTGATAATTTCCTGCCCTTCAAGATAGGCAATAACTTTTGCCGCGCTTTCTGCAAGTGCTTCGGCGTCTGTATCAATAATAAGCTCCGGGTTATCCGGAGCCTCATACGGCGCGGATATGCCGGTAAACTCCGGAATCTGGCCGGCGCGGGCCTTTTTATACAGCCCCTTGGTATCCCTGCGCTCGCATTCCTCAAGGGAACAGCGGCAATAAATTTCAATAAATTCTCCCTCTTTGCTGAGCTTCCGGGCCATGTCCCGGTCAGCCTTATACGGAGAAATGAATGCCGTCATAACAATCACACCGGCCTGGGCAAACAGGTGTGCCACCTCACCAATGCGCCGGATATTTTCTTCCCGGTCTTTCGGAGAAAATCCCAGGTCCTTGTTCAGCCCGTGACGGATATTGTCGCCATCCAGGATATAGGTATGGCAGCCCCGCTCAAAGAGCTGAGCTTCCACCTCATTTGCCAGAGTTGATTTGCCGGAACCGGACAAGCCGGTAAACCAGAGAACAACCCCCTTGTGGCCGAACAGTCGTTCACGATCCTCTTTCACAATAGTTGCATGGTGCCAGACGATATTTTTACTTTTTGGTTCCACAATCATCTCTCCTTGTCCCTGTATTCGTTAGTGATTTCTAGTTGCAGGTTGTTGAAAAAGTGGTTTTCACAGGCTGGTCAAAAACATTCAGATGCAAGGCGCGCGCAATCACGAGGAATGAGGCGTACTTTTTACGGTACGTCGCAATGACGAGGGATGAGCGCAACGCAGCAGATGGGTGTTTTTCAACAGCCTGTTAGGATGCAAATTTGTATCCCACGTTTCTTACAGTAATTATCATGTCATCAAGAGGGCTTCCCAGCTTATTACGCAGCCTCTGTATATGGATGTCCACGGTTCTGGTCCCCACATAGTTATCATACCCCCAGACTTTATCCAGCAGGTCATCCCGGGAAAATACCCTGCCCCTGTTAAGCAAAAAGAATTTAAGCAGTTCAAATTCCTTAAAGGTGAGATAGATCGGCTCGCCCTTTATGGACGCCTCATAATTTTCCGGATCAATGGTAAGCTCCCCAATGGAAATAGCTGATTTATTGTTTTGAAGGATCTGCCATACCACCCGTTTTATCCTGACCAGCGCCTCCTGATAGTCATCCCGCTGGATGATAAAATCTTCAATGTCCTGAGAGACATCAAGCTGCGGGAGTTGCTCATTCAGAATAAAGGCTACGATGGGGACATCCTTAAGCAGCAGTTCATCTTTCAGGTAGCGGCAGGGCTCATTGATAGTGTCCTGCCGGGAGGTAAGGTCAAGGAGGATTATGTCTATCTGATGCTGCGCTGCAATGCCGCCAGCCTCCTCTACGCTTTCAGCCTCAACAAACTCAGCTCCCTGTTTCTTTAAGGCGCTCCGCAGATATGATCTCCACGCCTTATTCTCACTTATCAGAATAAAATGGCTACGCTTGTCCAAAGAAGCTCCCTTACCATGAAGGCGTTATTTGTTTCACAGAAGCCCCTTTACGTTCAACAGCTCTGCATTAAGAATAGCTGCTCCGGCAGCCCCGCGTATGGTATTGTGGCTGAGGAGAACAAACTTATAATCAAGCACCGGGCACTCCCGCAGCCGACCGACCGAACATGTCATCCCCTTGCCGATCTCCCGGTCAAACCGGGGCTGCGGCCGTTTTTCATTTTTCATGACCACAATGGGAGCTGGCGGTGAAAAGGGAAGGCTGTACTGCTTGAGCGGATTAAACGATTCCCACGCACTGATGATGTCCCCGGGTGCCGGTTTTTTTTCAAAGGCTACACTCACACATTCCATGTGGCCATCCTTTACATGGACCCGGTTGCAGGATGCGCTGACCTTCATATCGGCAAAGACAAACGCTCCGTTCTTCAGTGACCCCAGGATTTTCAGTGTCTCTGATTCCATCTTTGCCTCTTCGCCGCCGATGAAGGGAATAACGTTGTCAAGTATATCAAGCGATGCAACCCCCGGGTAGCCTGCACCGCTGAGCGCCTGCATGGTGGTCACCATAATTTTTTTAATCGTAAATTTTTGATGCAGCGGGGCTATGCCCAGCACCAGCCCTATGGTTGAACAGTTGGGATTGGTGACAATAAAACCATTATTCCCATGCTTTTTCTTTTGCTTCTCTATGACGTCAAGATGACCTTCATTAACTTCCGGGACCAGCAGCGGCACATCTGCATCCATCCGGTGATTCCGTGAATTGCTCGAAACAGCATAGCCGGCACGGGCAAACTCCTCCTCAACAGGGCCTGCCACATCTGCATCAAGAGCGGAAAATACGATCCTGCAATCAAGCCCCGGCCTGCATTCCTTTACCGGCAGGCGCCGCACCTTTTCAGGTATTACTGTTTCAAGCTTCCAGCGGTCTCCTACTGAATCTTCATAATTCTTACCTGCGCTTCTTTCTGAGGCAGCAAGCTCTGTTATCTCAAACCAGGGGTGTCCATCCAGGAGCTGAATGAAACGCTGGCCTACCATTCCCGTGGCCCCCAGTATACCGACCTTGATTTTGTTCATGAACCTGTCTCCTTGCTTTTTACATCTTTTATTTTGGTGCTTGCACCATATATATGAAAAGGACATGGTTATTTAACATACCTTGTCTTTTAAATCAAGATGCAGCCACC
>CAIYCZ010000601.1 GCA_903924805.1 uncultured delta proteobacterium
GCAGGAAAAATCAAACGCGCTTAGATTAAACGAGCGAATCCGGTCATTGTTCCACGATCTAAAATATATCTGCTTGTTTGCACTGTCATAAACAGCGCTCCACACTGCCGAATGATAGGTGGGTCCCATTTCGACATCCTGTAAAATTTGAAATGCATAATCAACAGCGGGCCCTGAACGATGTGGCCGGTACTTTTTCACCCTATCGGCAGCAACGGCAAATCTGAGCAAAGAAGGTATATTATCCTCGGGAATAGGGATCGGTGAAAATAAGTTTTTAAATCGGTACTGCCAAAAATAAGCAATGGACTGGTCATAGATACTGTTTGCAAGCACTTTAACCGGCATAGTCCAGCCGCTATGACAGACCGTCTTCCCGTCAAGGTACTCGATGCTTGCATAGTTTCCTCTGCTGTCGCTTACCAGATAATGACACCCCATGGAATTTTGCCCCTGGACTCGCATGTTCTTATCGCTTGCAATAACCTCAGCAACCGTGCTGAAGTTGTCAAGCTGGTATTGCACCCATTGCAATCCACCAACGGGAGGCCGCGAATCCGGTTGCGGGTATTCGGTATCAGTAAACAGCCCCATCGTTGAAATAAAAAGCCCCGCTTCATTCAATCCTTCAAAAGGCATTTCACGGGCATAAAAGGTAAAAGTGACACTGCCGAACTTTGATGTCCAACTGATCTTTTTTGCATCAGGCTCTTGAGGTATGGGCATTGAGGTTTTTGCAACTCCCCGTTTATTGACAATCACATAGCCCGGTATATGCGCCGCTTCCGTATTCTTTCCGTATACAGGCTGACCATTGTTATCAAGCACAAAGGTGGTGCATGTTAGCCCTGTAACCGGGCAGATACAGAGGACTGTAAAAAGGATACATAAGATTAGCTTTTTCATGATGTTTCTCCTTTCAAAAGGAAGCGTGCTTGCTGACCGCTTCTTTAGCAACTATTTTATATTCTTTGTTTCAGTTATTCCGTGCAGACCGTCGTATCAGGATAATCGGCAATGCTGTCCATAGTTTCATCCGGCATTGTCGGCACAAAGCCTCTGAGCATCTCAAGGCTCTTTTGTATAATCAACAAATTTGTCTGTAACACCTCCTTCTATCCCTGTCTTTGAGAGACTTATTTCATATTTTTCATCACCATATACAACAACTTTGTATTTTCGCGCCCTGCTATTTGAACCTCGCCATCATCATTGATAGGAACTTGCTTTCGGATGGGAGTATTATAATTATAAATTACGCTATCAGGTTTATCATAATTTCAGTCACGTTCTGCTGTTGTATCCGGAATGCGCGTACTTCAGGTTTTGTTCTGTCTTTCAGGGAGACTATGAAATAAACAGCATCAGGATGAAAAGCAAGCTGGATATCTAACCCGGATGGATGTGACGGGCCCTCAGGGTGGGAATGGTATATGCCGAGGAGGCTCTCGCCCTTCTTCTCCATTGCAGAATATACCCGAATCTGCTCTTCCGGGTCCATAAAATAGGAATCGGTTGAGGGCTGGGTACTGGTCATGGGGATTGCGCGTTCAATTTTACCGTGCCGGCCAGTCAGCACGCCACAGCATTCATTGGGCAGCTCTTTGCGAGCATGCACAATCATGGTGTTTTTTAATTCAAGCGGGAGCGCAATATGGTTTGTGGTTGACATGTAATTACCCCGGCATTTTTAAAGACTTGCTTTATTCACGCCTCTGCAGTTGGTTCCCCTGCTTGTTAAGGGGGGGGCAGGGAGGTCTTTGTGCCAGTACCTCTGATACCCACCCCTAAAGGGGAGGGAAGTTCAGCCATTGCATCAAGGACATTTTCCGGACAGACCCAGCATAAAAATATTTTGCCTTAAAATCAATTATAAATTCAATTTTATTTGACAATTTTAACAGGAGGCTTATATAATGCCCTACCATTGCAGAGGCAATAAAAGGTAATTGACCCGTAAAATCAAGTAACCCTATAACACGTTAAGGAGGAAATAGTTATGGCAAGCAAAGCAAAAGCAAAGTCAGCGCCGAGCCCGTTTCTGCCGTTTATGGAGGCCCATTGCAAGCTTTTAAAGATGAGCTTAAAGGATTTAACGGTAGAGGCCTTGAAGTCACTGTTTGGGCATGTATATTATATTTGGCGCACCTTCAAGCCCGCCCTTGGTGAAAAGGACGGACTGAAGTACTACGGCAATGTGTGGGCAGCCCTGGCAGACATGTCCTTTGACGGGGCGATGGCGAAGTTTGGACTGAAAGAGGTAAAAGACCTTCCAACCCTGGGAAGGATAGTGGAGGACTGCTTCATCGGAGTCCCCGCGCTGTATATCACCAGGCGCAATACCGCGACGGAGCATGTAGGACATGTGCAGTGGTGTGCAAACCCTGCATACGGCCCGGCAGACTGCACGTACTGCCGTCATGATTACTACCGGCAGGAAGTGTATCTTACCTATGTGTATATATGGGAGCTGATTGAAAAGGCAAAGAAAGCAGGATTAAAGGAAGACATCCTTGTTGAATTGCCCTCA
>CAIYCZ010000602.1 GCA_903924805.1 uncultured delta proteobacterium
CGTCCGGCACTTGCAGAGAAGCTTATGACCTTTACTCCGGAGCGGGCGAGCGCCATGATGAAACCAGCCACGCGGCTTGGATTTCCCGCATACTGAAGATATTTAATTTTTCCGACCATCCAGAATTATGTGCATGAAAAAAGGCAGGGTCAGTGCTGACCCCGCCTTTTTTATTACATAAGAAAATTGCCTTACCTGAAGGAATCGGAAGTAAAAGTCTTTTTCAATGGACAGTAGCTATTAATGGCACCACAGGAGGAGTTGCCGGAAATATGCCAGAAAATTCAAGGAAAAGATTTACATAATCTATTAATCCGGGCTGCTCTGTACATAATACGAGATTGAGTGCACTGGCAATAAAACTATATATTTTTACGATTACCTGTCTTTGTACTATTTTTGGCCGTGCTGGATCGGCGGGGTTTTCAGAATTGTCAATTACACATATGTTATAGGTCTGAACTGTGGATATAAGGTCAGCAATGCTGTTAGTAAGCTTAATAACGAGACATGTCTGATCCGGTGCTGCAGAAACGATCTGCACCATGCCCACTATTTCATAATATACATTTAATAACAGGGGCCACGCACAGGCAGGGTCAAGTCCCTGATCCTGTAATAGGGCCATGTCCGCTGCATACGCATCAATTATTGATTTGAGAGATGCGGAGTCTTTATTCTTGAGAGCAATTAATAAATCATCAAGCAGTATCTGGGTTCTTGATGTAATTAAGGAAAGCTCGCCTGGTTGTTCTTCCTTTTGCAGGGCATGCTGCATGGAAATAATCAGGTTTTCAAGCACTGCCTCTTTTGTCGGTTGCTGGGCAGCACGTGCCTGCATGGGCAGAATAGCTGCAAAGAAGCTGCATATCAGGAGCAGAATTAAAACGTTCTTAACCATGGAGTACCTCCTTAATAAGGAAATCACGAGAGTCTATATTGATAGAACATAGAAGAGATTTTACATATTGTCAATCCATACTCTTGTGAAAAAGTCATGAGAAAGGGAAAGAACAAGAAGGAATGACTTGTTTATATTTCTATTCCAGCCTGGTCGCCTCATCTATAAGCATGATGGGGATATCGTCTTTAATGTGGTAGAGGAGTTTGCACTTATCACAGATAAGCCCGTCCTGAGTCTCATTTAAATGGATGTCCCCTTTGCATTTCGGACATGCAAGAATATCAAGCAGTTCTTTGCTGAGTGCCATAATAACCTCTTTTTTCGTTGTTGGTTCCTTGTTGTTTGTTTCTTGCTGGTATCCATGTAACTAAAGTCCCGCGGCCAGGCTCTTCTGCCACTCAAACTGGCGCTTCAAACCTTCTTCCAGAGAAACCTTCGGGCTGTACCCCAGAAACTGCCGGGCCTTTGCTATATCAGCATAGGTATGGAGCACGTCACCCTTCTGGGTTTCTTCGCAGCTAATCTCAAATTGGCAACCCAACCCTTGCAGAATATCAAGAACCCGGTTGACCGAGGTTCTGGCTCCGCCACCGATGTTATAGACCTCACCAAAACGGGAGCTCCCCATAGCCAGGACATGGGCATCAACAATGTCGCTGATAAAGGTGAAGTCCCGTGTCTGCTCGCCGTCGCCGTATACGGTTATCCTGCCTCTGCTCAGGCCGGCTTTTATGAACTTGTTAAACGCCATGTCAGGGCGCTGGCGGGGGCCAAACACGGTAAAGTAGCGAAACGATATGGTGGGCACGCCATAATTTTTCCCGTATAGATAACTCAGGTGCTCGGCGGCAAGTTTTGAGACTCCATACGGGGAAACAGGCTTCGGGGTAGCTTCTTCTCTGGTGGGAAAGGCTTCAGCATCTCCGTAAATGGAGGAAGAGGATGCATAGATGAAACCCTTAAGGCTTTTCTTACCCTTGCATGCCTCAAGGAGCCTCTGGGTTGCAAGAATATTATGGTGCGTATAAATCTCAAAGTCAGCTCCCCAGCTTGCACGAACTCCTGCCTGGCCGCAGAGATGAAAGATGTAGTCGGCAGAAGAAACAAGCTTTTCCAGCGGGGCAACTGCTATGTCATGCTCCAGAAAGGTAAATCGTTCTTTTCCCTGCAGAAGGGATAGGTTCTTTTGTTTCAGGTCCCGGGAATAATAATCGGTAAAGCAGTCAATGCCAATAACCGTATGACCGTCTTTTAGCAACCGTTCAGATACATGCGATCCGATAAACCCGGCAGTACCGGTGACTATACAATTCATTTTGAAAA
>CAIYCZ010000603.1 GCA_903924805.1 uncultured delta proteobacterium
GCGATTTACCACCAATGAACGTATCCCTGACCCTGCACAATCGAATTCATTATCAACCCGCCAAACGAATCACAGCAATATGAAATAAGCATGTTTGTTCAGTTAGTTGAATTGAAACCTGGGAGTGTTAGCGTTTCGCGGCATCGCTCGTAATGGTCCCGGTATTTATTGTATGTCGGCTGATGGCGCAATTTTTGCAAAATTTTATTTCTAAAATTACAATTCTTACTTATTTAGATTTTGCATAATTAATTCCAAGACATTACCTAAACAGCCTAAACAGTCCACCGTGCTTAATTAAATTGTAACAACCTGTTTCAGCTCATAACCAACACCACATTGTGAGGAACCACATACGATGACTCCAGCCTATGCAATAATCTACGCTCTTGTAGTGTGTGCAGGCGGCGCACTGGTATCGCTGCTGTTTTCAAAAAACAAAGCTGTAGCAGGGTGGCTCTGCTTTCTGGCCACAGCGCTTTCCAGTTTCCTTGCCATCACCGCTGCAGGCACCGTGCTTCTGTCAGGGCCGGGAGAAGCGGTAACCATCATGGAATTGCCGCAGCTGGGTTCCTCCCTGCGCATCTACATCGATGGCTTGAGCGCCATATTTATTGGGCTTATAGCAACCATCGCGGTTCTTTCCGCCTTCTTTTCCATCAGCTACATGGAGCATTATAAAGATTACGGCGTTGCGAGATACTATCCGTACTTTCTCCTTTTTGTAGCCGGCATGTACGGGATTGTGTGCGTAAGCGACATGATGCTCTTCTTTTTCATTTTCTGGCAGCTCATGACACTTACCTCGTATGCTCTGGTTCGCTATGAATACAAAAAGCGGGAAAATGTCCGGGCGGCAAACAAATACCTGCTCATGATGCAGATCGCCTGTGTCCTGATCATGGTTGCTTCGGCACTGCTCGCCCAGGGACCGGCAACCGTAGGGTCTGAGACCCTCATGAAATATGACTTTGAAGCTATCAGCCATGGACTGCCGGGTTTGCTGCAGAGCGGCAGCGGAGTGGTGATAGTTGCTTTTCTTCTCTATTTAATTGGCTTTGGCATCAAGGCCGGTATGTGGCCGTTCGGACAGATGTGGCTTCCTGCAGCCCATCCCGCAGCACCCTCACCGGTAAGCGCGCTCCTGTCAGGAGTTATGATTAAAACCGGCGTGTACGGGCTGATGCGCTCATTTCTGTGGCTGGTGCCGGAGCAGGCCATAGAATCCTATCCAAGCGCTGGATGGGGGCTGCTTATAGCTGCTCTGGGGACGATTACTCTCTTCATTGGTACCCTGCAAGCACTCAAACAGGAACAATCCAAACGTCTTCTTGCCTTTCACAGCATCGGACAGGTGGGATACATTCTCCTCGGACTCGGTGCCTGCGTGGCCCTGATTCGCCCGGGCCTGCAAAACGAAACCGTGCTCGGGCTTGCAGCAATCGGCTTCTATGGCGCACTGTTTCACACTATCAACCATGGCACATTTAAAAGCCTGTTGTTCTTCAATGCCGGGTCCATGCTGTATGCTACTGATACCCAGGATCTCAACAAGATGGGCGGCCTTATCAAGTTTATGCCGGTGACCGCCATTATGACCTTAATTGCATCCTTTTCTATTGCCGGAGTGCCGCTGTTTAACGGCTTCGCCAGTAAATGGAGTATCTATGTTGCGACCATCCTCGGCTCAAGCGTTGCCAAGTATCTGGGAATATGTGCCGTGTTTGCCATTCTGACCAGCGCCATAACCCTTGCTTCGTTTATGAAATTTTTTGGCGTGAGCTTCCTGTCAAGAACAAGTTCCCACGTGGCTGAGAAAGCTGCGCGCAAGCCGCTTTTGGAAGTGGGCTGGATGATGCAGATTCCCCAGCTGATACTTGCAGCCCTGTGCCTGGTATTTGGCATTATCCCCATCGGGGCCTATCAGCTCATAGCGCAGGCCCTGCACGGAAGCCAGCAGGGATTGGGAGCGAGTCTTGCAAAAATGCCGCTTGCCCGGCTTGATGGCCTTGCCGGGATTGCCAGCGCTGACGGCAGTGCCCTGTTTGATCCGCTGGTGCTCATCATGGTTCTGGGCATCATGCTCATTATCGCATTCATTATTGCCCGGCTTGGCGGTTCCAAGAAGAGGGCGGATGAGCCCTGGTTGTGCGGCTATGCGCAGGATGCAGAGCAGCACCGCTACGGCGCGCATCATCTGTATGCCGGGGTGAAGCGGTATATTCGCTGGGTTGGTGGAAAACCAAAACCGCATATGTAGCGGTATGCGGGAATAGAATTTAGAGATCAGCGTATTTATAAAAAAGGATATACATGATGGAACCAAAAGCAGGCTTGATGATCATATACGGAACATTCAATGTGGTGCTGGTACTCCTGGGAGCGCCTTTTTTTGAAGGTGTATTGCGCAAGATTACCGCTCAGGTGCAGTCGCGAAAAGGGCCGCCGGTGCTGCAGCCCTACTTTGACCTGCTGAAACTGCTCGGCAAGGAAGATATTGAAGTAGGCGAAAATGCCGGCATGCAGCGCTTTGCCGCCTATCTTTCACTGGCATCTATTCTGACCGTCGCAACCCTGGTGCC
>CAIYCZ010000604.1 GCA_903924805.1 uncultured delta proteobacterium
CATGAAGCTGGATAATGTTGAACTCACTATGGTAGTAAAAGATGGCGTTGTATCTATTGAGAACGGGATGCAATTGGACAACTGCCATGCTGCCATGAAAATGAAGACCGTTGATGTCTGCGGTGCCATAGATAACAGCTTTGACCTTATGGAGATACGGGAAAAGGGAGAGCTGCTGAAAGGCGATCCAACTGATATGAATATTGCCGTCCACTTCATGGCTACCTTCCCCTATTTTGACGCCATGGTCAGATTGTATCAGGAAGATTCTGAATTTAAAAAGATGGTGGATCAGGTAAAGTCATCCCTCTGACTTTACAAATTCTAAATCTGAAGCACTAAACTCTAAACAAAATTAAAATTTAGAAATTAGATATTAGAATTTAGGAATTAAACGTATGGTCAAGCATATTGTTGATCCGGAAAAGTGCCGCGGGTGCGGAAAGTGCGTTGAAAATTGTTCTCTGGAGCTGTGGGTTTTAGTGGATAGAGAGGGCGGTAAAGATAAAATTGCTCAGGTAACCGAAGAGGCTGCCCTCATCTGCCATACCTGCGGCATGTGCTCTGAAGGCTGCCCTGAAAAGGCAATTGTTATAATAAACGAAGAATAATGTTTAGCAGCCGCAGGCTTCAGCCCGTGCTTTTTATCGATACACCAACTATGGAGGGGATATTAAAAAACTGGTAGCACTATTTGGCGTCATCTGTATTATCTTAGCAGGCACGAATACTACCTGGGCTAAAGATAAAATGAAAAAAAGTGATAAACAGGACAAACAGGCAACCACCCAAACAGTTGACGTAGCTAAATGCACCTGCAACGACCTGCATAACGAGAAAGTAATTGCAGCAGGACTTGTCTGGGTTGATGGCTATCTCAGCAGAAAAACCGGAGACACCCGGATAGATTTCAACGGCCTAAAAAGCCTCTCAGCCCGGATTGAAACCTACTGCAAAAATAATCCAACCATGCCTATTTTAGATGCTGTTAAAATTTCAAAAGGCAGTAAGTATTAAATATAGATACGGCATAGACAGAAATAGCTGCACCAAGGATAGGGATAGTGCCTGCATTTAGGCCCTATCCCTTTTTAACGTGGTTTAAAAAATATTTGCAGGGGGAAATCGCACGGGTAATCAGTAAAATAGAGAAGGCTAAAAAACGAGATTGAACCTTCCGGAAATTCCAGATAGTTTGAAAAGAAGGTGACGCGGGAGGACGTGAGTTTGAAATTTCATGGGGTATGAAAAAAACAATGTGCAATCCGTGACAGTTTTCAGTATACATAGTATGTAAATCAAATTACCATCAATTGAATATTCAAAGGAGACCATATGACCAACCAGCAAATCACTGACAGTATCAAAAGCGTTTTGAACATTAAGAAAGAGCTGGTTGCACTCAAGGTCTGGAAACAGGAGCCGCCGTCAGTACCGAAATATCAGGGCAATGCTTTTCCCGGCATATGCACACAGATCGGCGAGGTGCTGCAATCAGGAAACACCTTCCACACAAACATAGAGCACTGCTTTTGTACCGGGGGAGTGATTGCAACCGGGGTGGCGCAGCCCCTCTCTGAAGAAGAGCGTGATGAGATGCTGAAAGTGCATTTTTCAATCAGTAAATCCTATCAGGATGTAGATACTGCCATATGCTACGAAAATGAGATGGCCAAACGCATTCCGCACGTCAAAGAGAAGAATGCAGCGGTACAGGTCGGGCTCTTCAAGGATATTAAAGACCCCGATTTGATTCTTATCTTCTGCACCCCGGGCGCAGCAGATATGTTAAACCGGACATACTGTTACATGAGTGGCGAGCCGGTGCAGGGATTCGGGGGAAACGGGGGATGTCCGTTCCTCATTCAGTATCCCTATGCAACGGGGAAGCCGTCTTTTTCCTACAGCGATGTTGCCTGGAGAAAATATATCGGCATGGCTGAAGAAGAGCTCACCCTGAGTTTTCCATACCAGAGCCTGCTCGGGTTTATCGGAAATCTCAAGGAAGTTGCCGAAGCCTATCGTAAATACGGCGAACCACCTGAGGAGTAAAAAATATAACGTCACATAATAATACAGGAGGCTGGTATGAAAAAGATAGTTATTGAAAAGCTTGAAGATAATAAACTGAGCGAACTGAAGGTAAAAACCTGGGATATATGGGAGCATGAAACGGCAAA
>CAIYCZ010000605.1 GCA_903924805.1 uncultured delta proteobacterium
CTGATCACTATGCTGCGGTGCGCGATACTGCTGTAAAGGAATTTTTTAATGAATTTTATTCAACATATATTTGGGACGATATAGACGGGCTGGAGGTACTGAAATATAATCCTCAGTCTGATGAAAGGTTTAAAAACCTATCGCAGAAATTTTAGATGGTCACAAACTTACATAACCAACTGTTTCAATAGCTTGTACGGGCCGTACAATTTGTTTTATGTCGCGAGTAAAAGTCTCCATCCTCATGGCAGTCTATAATGGCCAGCGGTATCTCCGCGAAGCGGTCGAAAGTATCCTCAACCAGACCTTCAGAGGTTTCGAATTCATTATTGTGGACGATGGGTCAACGGATACCACGGCTGCAATTCTTGCAGGCTTTCATGATCCGCGCCTGGTGCTCCTTAAAAATGAAACCAATATCGGTTTGACAAAATCGCTGAACCGGGGGCTCAGGGCTGCGCGTGGAGACTTTATCGCGCGGATGGATGCTGATGACATTTCGCTGCCGGAGCGTATTGAAAAACAGGTTGCTTATTTTGATGCTCATCCTGAAACGGGCATTCTGGGAAGCACCTGCGTATTTATCGACGCTTACAATAAGACCGGAGGGAGGAAACCGCGCCCGCTCAATGACCTTGAAATTCGCTGGGCAAGCCTGCTTAAGAATCCGTTTATGCACCCGACGGTCATGCTGCGCCGTGACATAATGATAAAAAATAACCTTGCCTATGATGAAGCACTTCAGGCAGCTCAGGATTATGACCTTTTCACCAGAATGTTGAATCACACCCGTGGGGCAAACCTGGGCGAGCCTCTGGTTAAATATCGGGAGCATAGCGAAGACCTGACCACAACCCATCGGGAAATACAGCTTAAAAATCATGACCTGATTGCCGTGCGCACCATCCGGGAACAGGTGCCGGATATTGCAATTACCCGAGAGCAGGTGAGCATGCTGCGCGCTTTATTTACGGGTGCTATCGAGTTTGCTCCTCCTGTTTCAGATGAACGTCTGGGGCTTGCTCATCTGTATCTTGATCTGCTTGAAGCATATCTTCAAAGAAATGCCCGGTCACCTCACGAAAAAACTCTGCAGAGGAGAGAAGCTGTGCGGGTTGCTAAGATCATTTTTCGTATGCCGCCTGAGCGCGGCTTGGTAGGCCTCATCAGACGCCTGCTAACAATCGACCGCCTGCTTCTCTGGGATATTGCATGCCTGGTAACAGGTGTGATGTTTTGGAAGGTAAAACAAGCGACCATTTTGGGCGGTCTGCACGGGAAAGAGCAGGACAGTGATATATGAAAATATTACTCCTCTCAGATTTGTACCCCCCCTACAGCCTGGGTGGTTCTGAACGCATAGCCTGCCAGCTCGCAGAGCAGTATGCACGCTCAGGCCACGAGGTTATTGTAATTACCACAGTGCAGCAGAAGGTGTATGCAGGAGAGAAGGAAAAAGAAGGGGTCAAGGTGTATAACCTCTATGCACGCTATCCAGAACGGTGGAGAGCGTATAGAGGACTCTATAATCCCCAGACTTTGGGAGCGGTTAAAAAATTATTACTTAAAGAACAGCCCGCAGTCATACATGCGCATAATGCACACTGCTATCTATCATACCATTGTTTTAAAATAGCCCATGATCTGAAGATCCCCGTAGTGTTGACCATGCATGATGCAATGAGCTTTGACTATGGGAAATTCACCCAGTTTATCGATCCCCATGACCTTTCACCCTATCCGGAGTTCAACTATACGATTAATCCCTGTCGTACCCTGAAAACATACCGGTTCAGGTATTTCCCGTTGCGAAACTGTATAATCAAATGGTATCTGCACCACTATGTAACAACTATCATAGCTGTTTGTAATGAACTGAAAAAGGCATTACTGGCTAACGGCATATCTTGTTCCGTAGCGGTACACAATGGGATTGAGCTGCAGGAGTTTCAGGGTGCTGCTTCTAAAATTGCTGATTTTAAAAATGCTAACGGTTTAATCAATAAAAAAGTTATTCTTTTTGCCGGAAGGTTGAGCTTTCTGAAGGGTGGAGAACAGATAATCAGGGCAATGCAAGATGTTTGTGCACGGGTAAAAAATGCCGTTCTGCTGGTGGCAGGACGGGCTGAAGGCTATGCGCGACACATGGAGAAGCTGGCAGAGGCTGCCGGCATACGGGACCATATCCTCTTTACCGGGTGGATTTCAGGCGAAGAGTTAAAATCTGCCTATGCGGCAAGCGACCTTGTCGTCTGCCCTTCAATCTGCTGGGACAGTTTTCCTACGGTGAACCTTGAAGCCATGGCAATGAAGAAACCGGTGATCGCCACGTGTTTCGGTGGTTCAAAGGAGCTTGTCGTGGATGGGGTGACCGGCTATATAGTCAATCCGTTTAACACTGCCCTGCTCGCAGAGAAAATAACGGAACTCCTGACAGATGACAACAAAGCACGACAAATGGGGGAAGCAGGGTATCGGAGAATTAGCGAAGGCTTTGCCATTCATGCCCAGGCACAAAAGATGCTCACGGTGCTTGCAGCAGCAGTCAGAACACGGCAGCACTAATAGGTACGCCGGGCCAGGAAATAAAAGCTCGAAGCATCACGGGGTTGTAATGCGTATTCTTGTCGGGACACTCTATACCATTGAAAATGAGTTTGAGGAATGCTGCGCTGCAATCAGGGCGCAGACCCATCAGAACTTTGAGCACCTTGTGCTTAAGGGCCTTCCCAATAAGGAAGCACATGACCGTCTGTACCGGACGTTTGAGCAGCGCTGCCATGAATTTGATCTCATGATAAAAGTCGATGCGGACATGGTGATTGAAAACCGCTTCCTGTTTGAAAAGATAGTGAATAAATTCCAGGCTGACCGGAATTTGAACTGGCTGTGCATGCAGGTCCATGACTTCTACTGTAACCGGCTGATATGGGGGCTTAACGTCTACCGCAATACCATCAGATGGAAATATCGTGATGAGCAGCTGTTTGTAGATCTCATCATGGACCCTCTTTCCCTGAAGAAAAAAGAATTGCATGATCGGGAGCTGGCCCCGGCGGCAATCCATTGCAAAAATCCGAGCCCGTACCAAGCTTTTCACTTCGGGTTTCATCGCGGCCAGAAATGCGCTCAGCCGGGGCGGATACGGGCAAGCCGGCAGACGCTCCAGTGGAAGATATTCAATGATGTACTGAAGCATTTTCACGAAACCCGTGACGTGCGCCTGGCTTATGCTCTTGCCGGTTTTGAGCTTGCCATAGCCGGCTCTTTTGCAGAGAGCATCGTCTCATTTGACAATTCGTATTTATCTGCTCTGTTCACAAAGGAATTTGCCCGGAAGACTGACAGAGAGCTATGGGGGTATGTGAAGAGAAAACGCCTGAGCCGGCTGGCGCTGCTGCCGTATCCTTGCGACTTCTTTA
>CAIYCZ010000606.1 GCA_903924805.1 uncultured delta proteobacterium
AACAGCCTCTCGCAAAGGCGCAAAGTAAAGATAAGGTTATTAGATTGTTTTTTGCTTTGGCGGCTTGGCGTCTTGGCGAGAAAATAGCAGTCTCTCGCAAAGACGCAAAGTGGACTCACCCCTCACTCGCGGTAGGTTTTTGTATCAATAAGGTTGCCCTGCATGTAGGTCTCCTCTGACTTTAACGTACCGCTTTCATAATACTTCTTCCAGGTTCCTTCCGGCTGTCCGTTCCGGTAGCTTCCCTCTTCTTTCAACCGGCCATTTTCATAATAGAGCCGGCACATCCCTTCCCTGATAGCCTGCCGGTAGTTAATTTCTGATTGTAATTTACCGTTTGGATAATATTCTTTTCTCAATCCATCCATGATAAATCCAGAACAAGCCGTAACTAACAGTAAGATGAGAACGATTGATGCTTTTCTGATGCTCATACTATTTCCCTCCTTGTAAACGTACCCCACCGGCTGCTTTAAAATTACTCTTAGTTTCTTCATGCAGCGTCGCCTTTCATGCTGCTGTCTTAAACTGCTGTCAGCTTCCGTGGAAATAATTGGAACGGTTGCACTATCTTAATAATTCGGTATCTTTTAGCTTTTTAAAGCTGAGCGCCAGCTGCTGAAACTGGGCCTCATTTATAAACCGGTTGGCAAGCCCGTCATAGGCGGCGAGCTTATACAGTTCATGCAACGAAGGATAGTTAAAGACGCGGCCAATCACATCATACAGCGTTTTTTTCTCCTCTACCAGCTCTATGCCGTAGTGGATGATCTCGCTTGCAATGTTGCCGATGATGTGGACGCCGCGGATAACAAGGTCTTCCCAGTTAAACACCAGTTTGAGGAATCCTGTCTCAGCGCCCATTATTTTCCCTCGCGCCGTATCTGCGTAGCGGGCTTTACCAAGGCCGTAGGAAAGGTTGGTGCGTATCGCCTCTTCTTCGCTAATCCCGACCATGGAGACTTCCGGCACCGTGTAAATACCGTAGGGGAGATGGGTAGGGAGGTGGGCAAGGTCCCGGGTCTGAAAAATGTGGGCAATTGCCACCCGTGCCTGATCCATGCCGGTGCTGGCAAGTGACGGGAAGCCGATAACGTCTCCCACTGCATAAATATTTTCGATAGTGGTGCAATAGCGCTCATTCACTTCAATGATGCCGCGCCTGCCGGTCTTTAATCCGATTTTATCGCACTGCAGTGCTTTGATAGTGCCACTGCGGCCGGCAGCAAATAAAAACATGTCCGCCTCCACCGTTTCCCCGTTTTTCAGATAGACGCGCAGCAGTTCAGTTTCCTGTTGCGGGACCTCCAGCGACTCCACGCCGCTGTTAAACACTATGTCAACCCCGCTCCTTTTCATATGGGCTATGAGCTCCCGGGAAATGTCCAGATCGACAAACGGCAGGATTTTATCCTTGTCGTTTACCAGATAGACTTTGATGCCCATGGTGGAAAATATGGTGGTGTACTCGCAGCCGATCACGCCCGCTCCAACTATGCACAGAGAGTTTGGAAAGCGCGTAAGCTCCAGGATGGTGTCTGAATCATGCACCCGTTTTCCGTCAAAGGGTATGTTAGCGGGATGGTGAGGATACGAGCCGGATGCTATAATGATATAGTCACTCCGGAGCAGGCATTCCTGAGGGCCGCTCACGCGGATGGTATGGGTATCTTCAAACGAGGCCACACCATGATACATATCAACGCCGTGGCGGCGGAGATTTTCCTGCACCGCTTCAGCCTCCGAGGCGGTAACATAATTTTTGCGGTACATGAAATCTTCAATCGAGGTCGCATGCTTTAAGTGGCGGTCAACGCCATAGAGCCCCGTGTCATAGGTACCTGAAAAGTAGACGGCCGTTTCCTTAAGCGTTTTTGAAGGAAGCGTTCCGGTAAGCACCGCAGCGCCGCCAAGAGTTGCTGCCTTTTCAACGAGTGCCACCCGGTGGCCATAATAGGCTGCCCTGACTGCAGCCTTTTCCCCCGCAGGACCTGAACCTATAACGACGAGCTCATATGTTTCCATGGTTTTCATACTCTGAAATACACATCCGGAACTCATGAACTCAGGTAAAAATCATGTTCCATTCCTGATCTTCCTGGTTCCAATCATCAGGTCTACATATTTGAGCCACTATCCATTAAGGCGCTGTCTACTACTATCTCGCCGGAGACGATTTTCTGCGCAAGCCCGTCTATGGTGTCTCTCCTTTCCGGAGAAATCAGCTTCCGATAATTTTCATTATCCGCAATTCCCACCCCGCCCTCTTTTATGCCCAGGGATTCTGCAGTTCCATAGGCAAGCGTGCCTTCGCGATGAAGCTGAATGCCTCTGAAGAGAGACGTGTCAATGTGCTTCATCATCGACGTCACAATCCAGGACGCCTTTTCAGGGTCGCTGTCTTTCAGCAGCAGGTACTGGTCTGAGTCAACACCAATGGCGTACTCCTGTTTTTCAGCCGCCGCATCAAGAAGGCCAAGACCGGTTTGACCTGCAACGTTAAAGGCAATGTCAGCTCCCTGGCCGTACTGTTCAAGCGCAAGCTCTTTTCCCAGGGCCGGATTGTCGAATGCGCCGGCATAGGAAACCAGTACCTGTATTTCCGGATCAATGTGGTGCACACCCTGAATATAACCGGCTTTAAAGTCATTAATGGTTGATTCATCAATGCCGCCGAGAAACCCGACAGTTTTATCCTTATTCACACGCGCCATATCCGAGGCAGTTACCAGGGCCGCCAGGGCGCCGGCAAGGAAAGAGCCTTCGTTCTGCTTGTAGAGAATGGAATAAACGTTATGCAGTCCCGGTTTTGTGTAATCAACCGCGGTATCAAATATAAAGTATTTTTTCAGAGGATGACGGGGAGCAATCTTTTCAAGTATTTCTTTCATCTGCCAGGTGCCGACAATAATTATATCCGCGTCTCCCCTCGAAACCTGCTCAAGGTCAGGCTCCCAGCGTGTCTGGTCGTAGCCGCCCTCAATAGTCTCGCCCTCGATGCCAAGCTCGTCAATGGCTTTTTCCAGGCCCCTGCCGGCAGAATCGTAAAATGATTTATCCCCCAGAGTGCCATTCAGGTAGAGCGTTACTTTTAGTTTTTTCCCCGGGATGCATGCCGTAAAAAACGCCATGCCAATGACAAGCACACTGGCTATTGCCATGGCCACTAATTTCTTCATCATTTCCTCACGCACCTGTCCCCTTCATCGTTATTCTCTTTTCACTTTACACTTTACACTTTTCCCATTTCACTTTTAATCTCTGCGCGCTGTGCAATGTGGTTCTGTTTTTTTCATACAAAACGTATCTTGAGCATGGAGAAATCATCATCAAGCACGCTGCCCCCCTGCAGTTTCTGGAGGTATGTGTATAATGCATCCATCTCTGATCCCTGCGCAGCAGCGGTCTGGACAAGAAAATCCTTGAATTCATCAATACTCCACATCTGGCCATCCGGCTTTTTTACTTCATACACGCCGTCGGAAAAGATGTATAGCCGTGCCGGGCGCTCTATGTCGGCACAACTGCTGGTATAGGGAACATCAGGCATGCCGCCGATGAGCATGTTTGGTGTTGTCAAATCAGTTACGGTGCCGTTGTTTGCTATGAGCACTGCCTGGGAATTCCCGGCGCTGGCATAGGTGAGGCGGCCACTCGCCGCGTTGAACACGCCATACCAGATGGTGAAATAGAGGTTGTTGTGGTGCTCCATCTGAAAGGTATCGTTCAGGGAGGCAAGCACCTTCTCCGGCACTCTGAAGTCAGTATTGGGCAGCGTCTGGGAGCGAAGCACATTGAGGGCAGATACCGAGAGCAGGGCAGGGCCCACGCCGTGGTCGCACACATCAAGGAGATACATGGCAAAATGTTCTTTATCAATCCAGTGATAGCCCAGCGAATCGCCGCCGAGCTGTGCCGAGGGGACAAAACGCCACTCCGCACGCACCGGCCCTTCGGTGACGGGCGGCGGCAGCAGGGAGATGACATACTCGGCAGCCTGGGCAAGCTCTGCAGCCAGGGCCTGCCGGCTTTTGAACAGCGCATCATAAGCTTCATTGCGCTGCAGCAGATTGATGTATCCCTGCGAGTGGTAACGGATGCGGGCAACCAGCTCGATCCGGTCGGGAAGCTTTACCAGGTAGTCGTTGGCACCGGCTGCGAAGGCGTCTGCCTTGGTTATTGCCTCTTCCTTGGTGGAAAGGACAATGAGCGGCACATCTTTCAGTTTGGAATGTGCCCTGAAAAACTTGACCAGCGTCAGCCCGTCAATCTCGGGCATCACCAGGTCCTGCAGGATAACGGTGGGAGAAATCTCTGCCGCCAGAGGGATGGCTTTAGTCGGGTCCGGGCAGTAGTGAAAAACAATATCCTGTTCCGGGGCAAGCATGCGCCTGACCTGCTCACCGACGATGGGCTGGTCATCAACCAGCAGCACGATAATCTTATACTGGGTGAGCGGGGCAGTAATCGGTTTTATCTCATCACTGTGCATAGGCGGATTCCACTAGTGTAATGTATTAGTAATATCTTTACAATAAGAATTTATAGTGATATGGTTGGTG
>CAIYCZ010000607.1 GCA_903924805.1 uncultured delta proteobacterium
TAATCACTGTCAAGAATGCTGAAATCTGGAACAACAAGGGATTAGCCTATGCAGCCCTCGGAAAGTATCAGGATGCACTCCAGAGCTTTAACAAGGCGTTGGGATTAAAACCGGATTTTGCTGACGCACTGAAGAACAAGGAGAGCGTGATGGGAAAGGTACAGGTGGTTACTATTTCAGGGACTATCACCCCAACAGTAACGGTAAGTCGTATCGGGACACTTTTAACAACAGTGACACCATCTCCCCTGCCAACTCAGATCACCGCTAACGTGCCGGTAACAGTAGTACTTCCAGGGGCCACCGTTCCGGTTGCAAAGAAAACAACGTATTCCCCGATTTCACCGCTCACAGCGCTCGCTGGTGTATTAGTTGTTTACGGGTTCACGCTTGCCGCAAACCGCATCAGAAAATAACCAATAATCTTTTTTATGATTCTTTTTTATGAATGTTTTTTAGTGATGTGGTATAAATTACTCGTATGATTATTAAGGAGACAATACCTGTCCCCCCTCACCGCCCCTGCGTTAACAGCGATGATTTCACAGTACCTGTTTTTGGAGTATCGCATTCGGGGGAGCCGAAGCGGCGGGGGTGAAACCCCCGTAAACGTTCACATTTTATTGAACAAATCTTTTAAAGAACCCATTATGAATCTTTATTGGCATATGCGGTCATTATCCCCGCATATACCGCAGATGCTTTATTCAGGCTATCAACTCTGACCCGTTCATTCACGGCATGGAGTATCGAGATCTCACCGGGGCCGTACTCGATCACGTTGAATCCGCAAAGACGGAGGTGCCGGGCATCACTAGCCGCCCACTGGACAATCGGAAGCACCATTCCGCCCTGCACCCGCTCTATTTCATTACAGGTAACTGTTACCAGCCGACAAGACGGATCCGTGATAGATGGATAATGGGTTGTCTGTGAAATAATTTTCATGTAAGGGGCATGAGATTTTATCTCTTCAACAAGCTCAGGTATCGAACACCCCCACGGAACCCGCAGTTCAAGGTCAAGGTCACAGTGCTGTGCAACCACATTCGACTTCTCTCCTCCCTTTATAACACCCGGGTTGAACATCAGTTTTTTCAGTACCTCGCTCACGTTATGGATTTGGAATTCATCTTCAAGGACGCCAGAAGAACGATCAATGATCTCTTTGAGCCTCTCATCAACGGGATATTCCCGATCATGCAATGCTTTTACATATTCGAGCAGGGACATTGCTTCCATAACAGCACTCACCCCAACCGCTGGGTAAAGTGACCCGTGTGCAGGTATTCCATTGAATTTCATCTCGAGCCGGCAGAGCCCTTTTTGTCCGATGCAGGGATGACGGACAGGTGAGGGTTCAGCAATCAGACAGTCTGTTGGTTTAATCATTTTTTTTGCAAGAAGATACCGTATTCCATTCTGACCGCCTGTCTCTTCATCGCAGACAAACGCACAAGTCGCCGTTACTTCCTTACCCTGGTCAGCCTGCATGTGGCAGGCGGCAAGCAGAGAGGCACACCCACCCTTCATGTCCGTGGCGCCCCGTCCCCAAACAAAACCGTCCTGAATGGTTCCAGAAAATGGGGGGTATGTCCACCCTTCGTCCAGTGCCGGTACGACATCAACATGCCCGCAGAAGAGAAGACGGCTACCGGTTCCGGTGGTTATCAGGTTATTATGTCCTGTTTTGTTCCGGGTAATTTTCGAACCGATACCTAAGGTATCGAGAAACGTTCTGATATATTCGATAACTTCGGCTGTACGCCCGGGGGGATTTTCGCTCCTGATTGCAACAAGTTCAGAACAAATACGGCTGACATCCATACCAGGACACCTTGTATTGGTTTTTTAGCACGTGGCACTATAGGTTTTAAAAAGAGTCGAGAGCGAGGCATCTTCGTACAGGCTTTTCAAGAATTCCGGTTCGAAGAATTCATCTATGATTACATAGAAGAAGTCGACCGGAAGGGGATTTCTGCTGTCCGGGTCAAGAACAATCCGGAAACTCCGATAACTCGCCGGGTCTTCAGCGTCGTAAATCATCTGCCAGAGCGAAGGCAAAAGAGCGAACTTCTCCGGGCGGTTATCCTTAAGCCAGGTAATAAATCCAGGAAATTTCGCACGGTCCCCTTTTTTCTCCTCATCGATCCGCCACCGCAGGTATTCCCCACTCATGATA
>CAIYCZ010000609.1 GCA_903924805.1 uncultured delta proteobacterium
AAATCATTGTCCACCCGGAAGACCCCCTGCTTGTTTTTGCTTCTGACGGTTATGGCGTATTGCGCAAACAGGACGGAGCCAACCCGCAGACCGGATGGTACTGGATAACAGAGAAGGGATCCTGCCGCGCCCTGTGCCTGCCGCAGAGCACTGCTGATATTGTCTACGCCGGTTTGGATGATGTGGTAGCAAAAAGCACTGATAGAGGAGACTCCTGGACCTATTATGACCGGCAGGGTGAGTTTCTCTCGCTGGCTGCAGATCCTTCTAATGCTGACATTCTGTTTGGCGGCGATTTAAACAGAGGCGTATTTAAAAGCAGAGACGGAGCGCAAAGCTGGGAATTGAAAAATTCAGGAATCAGAGCGAATCAGATTTACTCAACTGCTTTTACGAAAGATTTCACTAAATTGCTTGCAGGAACTGTTTCTGGGATTTACATAAAGAGTGATATCACCGAATGGAAACTTTTGAATGAATCCACTGGCTACTCTGTTGCATTCCATCCCACTAATAAAAACACTATTTGGGGTGGCTTTTCTTGGAAAATAGGCAAAAGCACTGATGAGGGTATTACGTGGGAATATAAATATATTTCTGATGAGCCTGACGTACATCGTGTTTGTTCTATAGCAGTTTCAGCACAACAGCCGGATACCATTTTTGCCGGCATCCACTTCGCTTCCGGTAAAAAAGGCTGGGTCATGAAAATCGCTGACACAGGCACCTCGTTTGATTCGGCAGCCTTAGAAATCATGTTTGAATCCTCAGTACCGGTTAATGCGGTTGCCATCAATCCGGCCAACACTCTGATGCTGTTTGCGGGGACCGGCAGCTTTTATGCTCCGGTATCTTCAGGTGGCCTCTATAAAAGCAGTAACGGCGGGAAAACCTGGTCTCAGTCATTATTTAAAAAACTAATAGTTAACAGCATTGCCATGACCCCCGCTGATCCAAACCTCATATTTATCGGGTGTGGCGGGAGCAACAACTCCTATAATGGTATCTATAAAAGCACTGACGGTGGAATAACCTGGAGGGAGAAAACACAGGGTCTGCCAGCAGATGATACTGGTAAACCGTACTTTGCGGCAACCGATATACAGGTTGACCCCGAAAACAGCAGCATTGTATATGCCGCGTTAATGAGACACGGGATTTACGTGAGCATCAATGGCGGGGAGTACTGGACGCGCATAGGCCTTTCAGATTATGAGACCTATGATGTCAATATTCGCCAGCCTGCAGCGCCAGCCCCTTTCATGGGGAGTCTTTTTCAAAAGAGCACGTCTCAAAATCTTCCGTCTTCAACAATCCTGGCCGGCACGGCAAGCGGCATGTACGAGTACTCGACTGCGGGCACCGGAGTGCTCACCGGTATAATCACTTCGCAGCAAACAAAGGCCTTTATCGATTCAGCAGATGTATCAGCCTCATGCGGGAGCACCTGTGTGAGCAGTGAAGGCTATTACCTTCTGCTGCTGCCGGCCGGCGTCCATACCATAGATATAGATGCCCCCGGATACGAGCGCGCCTCGGTTGCAAGCATTACTGTTTCTGCAGGGCAGAGCGTATCATACGACATAGCACTTACCCCGCGCACTGATAATGGCAACTGTGTTGCCTCCTCACTTCTCCATGGCACCCCACAGCAGAGAGATCTTGACCTGTTGAGAACATTCCGGGACCGGGTCTTGCAAAAATCAAGAAAAGGCAATGAGCTGGTTTCTTTCTACTATTCCTGCGGAGGAGAAGTCTGGAAGGTGCTGAAAGCTCACCCGCGGCTTAAGAAACGGTGTCTACAGATACTGAACGAGGCCATCCCCTTTATTGCATCATCAGTCTCTAACAAGTCCGTACCCATGGCATCATCCCTTCTCAATGATGCAAGCTCGTTTCTCTTTGACCTGGAGCAGGTCTCGCCAAACGACTTACAGGCAAAGATAAATAAATTCAGACGGGACATGAAGGACGACATCCTCTTAAAATTGTTTTAAAGAGTATTGTCGGGTCTCAACATCAAATTACCCTATGATAACCGTTACCTGTGCAGTGATTGAAAAAGACGGCAAAATCTTAATTGCCAGAAGAAAAAATCAGGGGCACTTCGCAAACAAATGGGAATTTCCGGGAGGAAAATTAGAGTCTGGCGAAACTTCTGAGCAGTGTCTGCAGAGAGAACTTTTCGAAGAACTGGGAATTGAAGCACGGGTTGGACAGTTTATCGGTGCAAGTACCTTTACCTATGACCACGCAGCAATTACACTTCTTGCCTTCAAATGCCTGCACGTTTCAGGGGAATTAACGCTGCATGAGCATGAAGAAATCCGCTGGGTAGCAGCGGCAGAGCTCACCGACTATGATTTCCCCGAGGCAGACATACCAATTGTAAAACTATTAATGAAAGATATAAAAATAAGAACCCGTGATTTGATTAACCCATTCTGAACTGTATTTGGTAAGAATAGTCGATTTTTTAGTTAAAAATTTTCATGCAATATATTGTGAT
>CAIYCZ010000610.1 GCA_903924805.1 uncultured delta proteobacterium
GGGCTATAAAGATAGAACCGGCCACGGTCTTTAGATAGGATAAAATCCTAAATCCTAAGCACCAAATACTAAATAATATAGAATGTCAAATTACAAAGCCCAAATGACAAATAAAACCCAAAATGCCAAAAAATATTTTACCATTAAATTGAATCATTTGAACTTTAGAATTTGTTTAGGATTTAGAAATTAGAAATTCGGATTTTCAACAATGGCCCAATCTATATTACGGCTTGAAGGCATTGCCAGGGATTTTTATGATGGTAAGCAACTGCGGCGAGTGCTGAAAAAGACCGACCTCGAAATCTTCCCTGCTGAATTCACCGTGATTGCCGGCCCTTCCGGCAGCGGCAAAACAACGCTCATGACCATCATGGGGCTGGTGCTGCAGCCGTCTGAGGGAACTATTTATATCGGCACTAAAAAAATAGCCACCTACTCTGACAGCGAGTTGGCCAATTTGCGCATGCGCAATTTTGGATTTGTCTTTCAGCAGGCAGAGCTGATCCCGGCATTATCGGTAGTAGAGAACCTGCTCATAGCGGCAGGAGTTCAGGGAGGCTCAATTTCCTCAGCATTAAAGGAAAAAGCGCTGGCACTGCTTGAAAGTTTTGGCCTGAAACAATATTCGCAGGTTAAAGCCCAGAAGCTTTCAACCGGGCAGAAGCAGCGGGTGGCTATTGGACGCGCCCTGGTCAATGACCCGAAAGTGCTTCTGTGCGATGAGCCAACCTCTGCTCTTGATTCGGAGAGCAGCACCATCGTACTCGATACCCTCAAGCGGTTATCCAAGGACAGCAGCCGCGGAGTCGTTATGGTCACCCATGACCCGCGGGTGTTTCCCTATGCAGACCGGCTGATAAAAATTGAAGACGGCGGTATCATGTATGATTCCAGAAGCGAGGGGGCAAACTGAAAACCACAGAGAACACAGAGATAAACTCTGAGGTCTCTTTTATAATTTGTATCGTTTAGGGTTTTAATCCAAAACATTAAACTTTAATCAGTGTGAACACACGGAAAACATCAGCTATTATAACTAACAGCAAAAGTGTTTCTCAGTGTACTCAGTGGTTCCAGAAGGAGGGCAGCAGTAATGAGGATTGTTAAATGGGTAGTTGGCCTTATCATATTTGGCTTCCTGATTAATTTCATGGTCACCAGTTTTGTAAAATCTTCAAAACCCCCTCAGGTTGCAAAACCCCCGGTGCTCCCAGAAACACCCGCGAAGGTTTATGGCAAGATCGAACCCGCAGGCCGGGAAGTATACGTAAGCCCTCCGCAGACCAAGCGCGTGGTAGCTGTTTATGTAAAAGAAAGCGATATGGTGAAAAAAGGGCAGGTGCTCTGCTCCCTTGAATCATATGTTGAGACCGCCCAGCTAAATCTAACGCTTGCTAAAATTGAGTCCGCAAAAAAGACACAGGAGATTACCCAGGATGATTTCCAGAGAAAAAAGAATCTGTACGTTCAAAAAACCGATTCAGAATTTTCATACATACAGTCCCGTTTAAAAGCTGATCTGGATGCCAGGAATATAGCTGTTGCAGAAAAAGAAGCCCAGCTTTCCAAAGCCCGCCTCGATGAGCTGGAGCTTAAATCGCCCATTGACGGAATGGTTTACAAATTTGATATACGGCTCGGCGAAACCCTTTCCGCAGGAGACAACACAAGAATTATCCTTGGGGCAAAA
>CAIYCZ010000611.1 GCA_903924805.1 uncultured delta proteobacterium
ACTGTCTTACATTTTCTGAGCTTTTCTACCAGGGCCTCATATCCCTGCTTTGTCATGGGAACCTTGTCCATAGTCTTGATGCCATCCTCTAATAAATTATACGTTTATATGCATTACCGTAACATAAAAAACAGAGAGGATAACCAATGCGGTTACCCTCTGCAAAACTGACTGCTGTATGTTTCAACAGGTCGGACGTATTATTGTATAATAAAACTTTATAGTTTATTGTCAAGATTTTATTATTATAAATCCCCGCAGGGATCGGTCCCCTATCCTCCGCTACTGCTGGTACTGACTAACCCCGGCAGCCTGTTCATCCAGAACCAGGCGGATTGCGCGTGAGAGGTCTTCAACCCGATAGGGTTTTTTCAAGAGGCCATTGACCCCGCTACCGAGCATCTCCTGTATGCTGTCATCAGCTGCATGGCCGGTACACAGTATAATTTTGGTTGAGGGGTCGATGGCTTTTATTTCCTTGAAGGCCTCATACCCGTTCATGGAGGGCATCACGAGGTCAAGGATAATAAGATCAATGTTATTTTTGTTTTCTGTAAACAGTTCTACCGCTTCTCTTCCATCTGAGGCGGATAGTATGTTATATCCCAGCCCCCCCAGATAGTCTGATATCATGCGTATAACCTTATTCTCATCATCTACCGCCAGAATGGTTTCAAGGCCTTTTCTGGGGTTTCTGCTCTTTTCTTTATCTTGAGCGTCATCAACGGCGTTCTCTACTGAGGGCAGATAAATTCTAAAGGTCGCACCTTCGCCTTCTTTGCTGAAAACCCTAATGAATCCCCGGTGATTTTTTACAATCCTGTCTACCGTAGAAAGTCCCAGTCCGGTACCCTTGCCTTCTTCTTTAGTCGTGAAAAATGGGTCAAAGATTTTTGTTTGCACGTCATGAGAAATACCCATACCGCTATCTTTAACCAGTATCTCAACAAAACTCCCCCCGGTAACGTTCTGGTAATCTTTACAGGCTTCCTGATTGATATAGATATTTTGCGTACTCACATAAATCTCTCCTCCATCGGACATTGCATCACGCGCATTGAGAAGGAGATTGAGGAGAACCTGCTCAATCTGGCTTTCATTTAACTCGCACTTATTAAGGGCCGGGGCAAGATCCTTGTTTATCGCAAACCGCCTGTCTATGCACTGCTCAAACAGGACAATGCTTCTCTCTGCCACGGTATTCATATTAAGTACCTTTCGTTCTGCGTCCTGTTTTCTCCCTATGGTCAACACCTCTCTGGACAGGTCAGAAGCCCGTGCACACGATGTTTCTATAATATTCAAATACCGGCACAGCTTTTCATCGCCGGCAACCATGGTTTTCATAAGCGATGCATACCCCATGATGCTTGCCATAATATTTTTAAAATTATGTACCATCCCGCCGATGAGGAGCCCCAGGCCTTCAAACTTCTGGGATTTTATAAGCTGATTCTCTATCTGTTTCACCGTGGACATATCCTTGACCATGCACACGATCGAACCATCAGCCCCGTTCTCAATCTTTTTAAAGCAAAATTCAACAGGAACCTCGCGTCCCTGACTGTTAACAACAAACCCCTCCATCACCTTTTCAGCCTTATAGTTAATGATATCCCTGAAAATCTTTTTAACAATCTCATGAGCTCTGTGCTGTTCTCTTTCAGGCATGATGCCGGTAACCGGCGTGCCTATGATAGTGCTCTTATCCTTACCCAGTATTTCCTCTGCCACGGTATTTAGGTTTAAAACGGTTGCATCCTCTTTAAGGTAAAAAAGACCGGTCTTCGACGCGGTAAACAGAATATTGTACTTCTGCTCTGTCTCCACCAGCCATTGATTGTGCAGCTTTAAATAGTCCTGCAGCACATCTGTTCTCTCTTTCATTTCGGTTTCAAGACCTTTTCTATGGCTGATGTCCCGGATAGTAACCACCATGAAAGGATGTTTACATTCCTTAATGAGACTGAAGCTTAATTCTGCGGGAAACTCGTCCCCGTTTTTCCTCTGGGCGATGAACTCATAGGTCTTTGACTTGTTTTCCGACTGTCCCATCACACCCCCAAAAGCTTTGTTATGAAAATTCTTGTACCGCTCGGGGATAAGGGCGGTCAGATTTTTTCCCAACATTTCTTCAGATGAGTATCCAAATATATTTTCAGCCTCACGGTTGAACTTAATAATTTTTTTCTCCGCGTTGATAACAAAACATCCAATAGGAGCGTTTTCATATATCAACTCAAATTCACACGTTGAGATATCACTGTCTTTTTCGACGCATGACAGCCCTTTTCTGGGTAAGGGATTTTCTATGGTTAAGGTAATGGCCGCAGGCAGCGTTTCAAAGTGTTGGCTTCTCATATCCATACTGTTTTTATTATTCATCTCTATTACCTCCGAAGTTATTTTCTAATATGTCATTTGCAAATATTTTGCCAAAACAGTAAGGATAATTTTAATTTACCAGATACGATGGTTAACTAATTGATTTTACATTTTTATTGTATTCGGTTAGGCGTCCCTTATTGCGCGGGTAGGCTTTGCAAAGCATGAGCTTCAGTACATATTTGTAAGGTTACGGTCCATTTTATACTGCTATGAATCAGGCTTAATCTTAAAAATGAAAATATAAAGCTAAGGGGGTGGTAGCACGTGAATTTCTGAAGAGATGAGCAGTTACG
>CAIYCZ010000612.1 GCA_903924805.1 uncultured delta proteobacterium
AAAAATCCATGGCAGGTGTTTATGTGGTGCAGGACGGTAAGTTCCGTTTCATTAATTCCAACGCGGCATCCTATGCAGGCTATACAAGGGAAGAGCTGTTAGACCAGGAAGCGGGTCTATTGGTCAGCCCGGAAGACAGGGAAAAAGTAAGACAAAATGCCAAGGCCATGCTGCTTGGCGAAATGAGTTCCCCTTATGAATTCCGGATTATCACGAAAGAGGGAGAAACCCGATGGATTATGGAGACCGTTACGATCATTTTACATGAGGGCCGGCAGGCCATCCTGGGTAATTCGATGGACATCACCGAGCGCAGGTGGGCTGAGGAGGCAAGGTACCATAACGAAAGACTTCAGGGTGTCCTGGAAATGGCAGGAGCAATATGCCATGAAATGAATCAACCTATGCAGATCATTTCCGGATATACGGAGATGTTATTAATGAATATTTCTGAAAATGATCCAATCCATACGAAATTAGATACGATAAACAAGCAAATTCACAGGATGGGTACTATCACAAGAAAATTAATGAAAATTAAAGATTATGATACTCAAGATTATGCGGGATTCAGCCGAATTATAGATATCAATAAGAGTTCCGGCAAAGACACTGAATAGACTGAGAGGGTGGTCACTATGGATGGAAAAAGAATTTTAATCGTGGACGATGAAGTTCTCATTCTCGATACGCTGAAAGAAGCTTTCGGCTTAGCCGGCTATACGGTATTGACCGCCGAAAGTGCAGAAGATGCACTGAAGATCCTTAAAGATGAAAGTATTATGGTTATGTTTCTGGACATTAAACTTCCCGGTATGAGTGGAGTAGAGCTCTGTAAGAAAATCCGAATAGAAAATCAGGTTGGCATTATTCATGCGTTTACTGGCTACAGCAATATTTATGGTCTTTTAGCGTGTCGTGCTGCAGGTTTTGACGATTTTTTTATCAAGCCCATTAAAATTAATATACTCTTAAAGGCAGCTCAAGAAGCGTTTGAAAAACTTGAAAGGTGGGAAATTGGTAACTACGGATTAGCATAATAGTGATGCTCTCTCTCACATGGTAACAAGCAACCCCCACAATAGAGATTAACTGTTGAGTGCCAAGACAATTAACAATTACCGCCGGCTATCCTCATTTTACTTAAAAACTAATACCAGTGTATTTGTAGATTGAGACAACTTCTTTATCTTCCTGAAGTCACCCACCCCCCAGAACGTGTACCAGATTCAGAGTTAGAGTTCTGCCATTTTTATGGTCTTAAATGCAGCTATGCCGCTGGTGCCGGGGAACGATACTTGGATGAAGGGCGCAATATTTAACGGCATGTCCAACATGGCTGATGCAGGTCAAAGTCAAAGTGAAGAGAGTGACAGGAAGGCTGTTGAGTTTGCCGCGAAGGAAAGATAGACAGCAAGTCAAAATAAGAAAGGGGGCCCGCACGGCCCCCTTTCAAGAGATAGAACTAAATATGTTGATTCAGCTTTTTTTCAGCAGTGGCAATGTCCTTTATTTATCGATCGGAATTCTCATCGCATAGAAGGATCTCCAGACAAAGACCAGCGCAACGAGGAAGAATACGATGCCTATAATTCCGGCGGTATCTCGCATTCCCGGGGCGATGGCCA
>CAIYCZ010000613.1 GCA_903924805.1 uncultured delta proteobacterium
ATCCGGTATTCTGGCAGATAGTGCATCCGGTGCCCCTATAACAAGCCTTCAGGGGCGGGAATTTATCCCCCAGCAATTCTACAGGGGGAGCAGCCTCAACCTTGCAATGAGGGCAAATCCTTCTCACTAACCGCTGCGCAATAATACCTGATACAGCTGAACTTACTATATAAGGAGGCAAACCGATACCGGTGAGCCGTAAAATGGTGGATACGGTATCATTGGTGTGGATGGTGCTGAGCACCAGATGGCCTGTCAGCGCTGACCGCGCAGCAATCTCTGCGGTTTCCAGGTCCCTGATCTCCCCCACCATTATAACGTCAGGGTCCTGCCTGAGTATGGAGCGCAGGGCTGCAGCAAACGAAAGTCCGATGGCTTCATTTATTCCCACCTGGGTGATGCCGTCGAGCTTGTACTCGACAGGGTCTTCAATGCTTACAACATTATCCGCCTCATTTTGCAGCTGCTGCAAAATAGCGTATAAAGTAGTGGTCTTTCCACTGCCGGTTGGGCCGGTGACAAGTATCATGCCTTGTGGCTGGCTCAATAGCTCTATCATAGACTTGAGAATATGGTCGGGAACCCCGAGCCTGCTGAGGGGAACAAGCCCGGTAGAACGATCAAGCAGCCGTATCACTATTTTTTCGCCATACACCGACGGCAGGGTTGACATTCTGAGGTCAATGTTCCGGTCTTCAAGCCGCAAGGTGCTCCTGCCGTCCTGGGGAAGCCTGCGGTTGGTTATATCGAGATCTGAGATTATCTTTATCCTTGAGATAACCGAGTCTTGAAAGTTTTTGGGATATTTGAATATATTCCTCAGATCACCGTCTATCCGGTATCTCACCTGAACGTATTTATCCATCGGCTCTATATGGACATCGCTTGCTCTTGATTTTACCGCATCAGCAAGAATCGTGGTTACCAGTTTGATGATAGGGGGAGCCTCGCTGCTCTTGTAGAGGCTCTGGATGTTGACCTCTTTTTCCGTGTCAGCATCCGGTAGTTTTAAAAACTCAACTCCCTCATAGCTGGGCAGATCTCTTAGAAGCTCCCAGTTTTTATCCTCCGATCCGTAATGCTTTTCAATTGCATCGAGTATATTTTTTTCAGAAGCTACGGCAACAGATACGCGCAGTCCTGTTATGAATGAGATTTCGTCAATAGTATTCCAGGCAAGGGGATCAGCCATTGCCAGCAACAGGGAGCGGTCTTTCTTTTCAAGCGGGAAAACAAACTTTTTTTCAACAATCTCTTTTGGTATTATAGAAAGTAATTCATTGTCTATGGTAAAAGTTCCGCAATCAACCAGGGGAAGCGCGAGTTGTCTGGAGAGTGCTTCGGCAACCTGTTCTCCAGTCACATAGGCCAGTTCAGTAATCACCTTACCGAGCCTCTTGTTTTTGCCCTTCTGGAGTATCAGTGCGTTTTCGAGCTGTTCAGGCGTAATGAGACCTGCGTCTACCAGTACTTCACCAAATTTCTTATTCATGGTGTTTTTCCCTCCTCCTGATAAAAAATCCTATGATATTTTATCAGCCATATAGAGTGAAAATTTTACGAGACGCTCCATCCATTCCGATAGTCTTGGGGAAGGGAATTGGAATATGGACATGGGCGCGAGAGGCATGAAACGGTTACGTACATACTTCCTTTAAGAGACACAATTACTGGCTGTTGCTCATGGATATAATGTGGCGGAAGTGCATGGGAATCGAACCCACCGGAGACGTTGCTCACGCCTCCCACTGGATTTGAAGTCCAGGAGGGCCACCAGTGCCCTGTCCACTTCCGTCTAAAATGAAAAAAGCACTGCTTATTATCAGAGCTTTTTTAACATCTTCTCATCTTTTGGTCAAGAAGCTTCCTGAAAGGTGATTGAAAAGGCGCGGGGTCGGCAAAGGCTCTGCCTCTTTTGCCTTAAGACCCCACCCAGGCCCGACGTATCGTTCCAGTAAGGGGTATGGGGTGCATTTTTACGGGGCTATTATATGATTTATGATTCGCCTTATCTTACCTGTGACCACCCGCCATTCAGATAAGATAATTTTTCACAAGAACATCTCTTGACATTGGGTACCAAAATAGATACATATAGTTATATGACAGAAA
>CAIYCZ010000614.1 GCA_903924805.1 uncultured delta proteobacterium
GAGCTGAAAATCATAGCTGCACACCTGGGGGGGCTCAACATGTGGGATAACGTCTATGAACTGCTGGCAGGAGCGGAAAATGTTTTCATGGAGACTTCCCTCACCTATGAAAACATTCCCCCGGGGCTCGCTAAAAACATTATTAAAAAACACGGCCACGGCAAGATATTTTTTGGAACTGATTACCCGTTTGCTCCCATCGGCAAATCGGTTAACGTTGCCAGGGCGGTGCCTTTTTTAACCACAGATGAAAAAGAAGATATCTTCGGGCGTAATGCATATCAGTTTTTTCTTGTATGAAGCCTGCCCAATACATACCATCCTGACGGTCTTCATATATTACTCTTTGAAACCCCCATAAAATATGGTATCAAATAAGAGTCTTCTCCAAAAAGCGCGGGTGAGCACAAACAGCGCCTGCCACATGAAGGATATAAAAACATACAGGGATTTTATAATGTGCCTTGCTGTTCCCATGAAAATTATTAATAAAGATGGCTTCAGCGCCATGGTCGAGGCCGGCGGAGTATCACGGGAAATCAACCTGCGCCTGCTTGAGGATGCCCAGGTTGGCGATTATGTGCTGGTGCATGCCGGCTTTGCCATAGAAAAGATTGATGAACAGGAAGCCCGGGAAACATTACAATTGATGCAGCAGATTGCTCAACTGAACGCAGAAGATGAAGTTCATTGACGAGTTCAGAGACGGGGGAATCGCCCATGATCTCTCAATAAAAATAGCTGCTACCATGGATCGGATTGGCCGTCCTGTCTCCCTCATGGAAGTATGCGGCACGCACACCATGTCTATTTACCGGCATGGAATAAAAACAATTCTCCCGCTGTCAATAAAGCTTCTTTCCGGACCGGGATGCCCGGTATGCGTAACGCCAAACAGCTATCTTGACCATGCAGTTGCCCTTGCCCGACAGGATACGGTTACTATCGCAACCTTTGGCGACATGCTCAATGTCCCGGGTTCTTCCACATCCCTTGCCAGAGAACGCGCTGCAGGAAGAGACATCAGGACGGTGTATTCACCGCTTGATGCACTTACCATTGCAAAAAATAACCCTGATAAAAAGGTAATTTTTCTGGCCGTCGGCTTTGAAACAACCTCACCTACCATTGCAGGAACAATTCTTGAAGCCCGTGATCAAAAGGTATCAAACTTTTTTGTAAGCTGTGCCCACAAGCTCATACCGCCGGCAATGAAGCTGCTTGTTGAAGATCCTGATATACCGATTGACGGCTTTATCTGTCCGGCCCACGTGAGCGCAATTATCGGCTCACAGGCCTATGAGTTTCTGGCCAAAGACTACAGGAAGCCCTGTGTTATCACGGGATTTGAGCCGCTTGATATACTGCAGGGGATATACATGCTCCTTGAGCAGATTCTTATAAAAGCACCCCGCGTCGAAATTCAATATTCCCGGGTGGTAAAACAACAGGGCAACACAACTGCCCTTAATCTTATTGCAAAGGTATTTAAAAAAACTGATGCTGTCTGGAGAGGAATTGGAACCATTCCTGAAAGCGGCCTGTCACTCGCTCCCGCGTACTCCCCGTTTGATGCCGACGATGTTTTCCGGGTGACCGGTGAACAGGAAAAAGAACATCCGGGGTGTCTGTGCGGAGAAGTTATAAAGGGTAAACGCGAGCCGGAAACATGCAGCCTGTTTCGCACGGTGTGTACCCCGATAAGCCCGGTAGGGCCCTGCATGGTATCGCAGGAGGGGACGTGTGCTGCACACTACAAATACGGGGAGGGGTAACCACAGAGGACATAGAGAACTTATTGGGACGCAGATTAACGCAGATTTTCAATATTTCAACTATCTGCAGAAGACCACGGGTGTGAGCCCGCGGGTATCTACTTATCTTTTTAAATTGTAAAACTATTTTTTGAGGGCACAGAGGCCAACAATAATTCTGTTTTGAAATTGCAAAGAGTTATCTCTGTGATCTCTGTGGTTTCAGGAGAAAATTGATGACGTCAAAAGTAATCCTGCTTGCTCACGGGAGCGGAGGCACGGCAACCCATCAGCTGATAGAAGATTTATTTTTACCGCGCTTTAATAATACATTTCTGAATGATCTGACCGACTCAGCCCTTCTTCCCGTTGCCGGGGAGAACATTCTGTTTACCACCGACGCATATGTGGTTGATCCCCCGTTTTTCCCGGGCGGCGATATCGGCAGGCTTGCGGTAAACGGCACGGTAAATGATTTGTCAGTGTGCGGCGGGAAGCCGCTCTACCTGAGCCTTTCTTTTATTCTTGAAGAGGGATTTGCGATTGATAAGCTGGAGATTATTTTGCAGTCAATAGCTGAAGCTGCAGAGGAGGCAGGCGTTGTTATAGTAACCGGTGATACCAAGGTAGTGGGACGGGGTAGTGTAGATAAAATATTTATTAACACCTCAGGCATTGCATCCCTGATTACCCCATCGGCCCTTTCAGTAAAAAATATAAAACCTGGAGACGCGGTTGTTCTGAGTGGAAGCATTGGTGATCATGGCATAGCAGTTATGCTTGAACGCGAAGGGCTGGAACTAAAATCGGGCATTATGAGTGATACAGCTCCGCTTAACAGAATGGCAGAAGAGATGCTGCGGGAGCCTGATGCCGTCCGTTTCATGCGAGACCCCACCCGGGGCGGTATTGCAACAACGCTCAATGAAATCTCCGGCCAGACGCATCTTGGTATTACCATTCATGAAGCGGCCATCCCGCTCAGGCAGGAGGTAGCAGGAGCTTCGGAGATACTCGGCCTTGATCCTCTGTATATTGCCAATGAAGGCAAGCTCATTGCCATAGTTGCCCCGGACCGGGCGGATATGATACGTGGCATTATGCGTAACAACCGCTATGGGAAAGAAGCAGCAATCATCGGAACCGTTACTGAAGAGTTCCCCGGGAGGGTAATCCTTAAAACAAAAGTTGGCGGAAGCCGCATTGTGGACATGCTTGCGGGTGAGCAGCTGCCGAGAATCTGTTAGCCATGAGCCGTCAGCTATTTAACTGAAATTAAGCTGATTGCTGACTGCTGAAAGCTTTGTATGCATGAATTCTCAATAATTCAAAGCCTTATACCGCAGCTGGAGGAATGTATTGACCAGGGCCACTACAAAAAGGTCAATAAAATTCATCTTGAGGTCGGTGTCATGAGCGGTGTCATTGCAGATGCCCTGGAGTTTGCCTATGATATATGCTCCAAGGGCACCCGCGTTGAGGGCGCAGAGCTTTCTATCAGGATGGTTCCGCTTACTGCATCCTGTGAAAAGTGTTTCAACGAATTTGAACTGCAGGATTACTGCTTTGCCTGCCCGCAGTGCAATGGTACTGACCTGAAAATGCTTACCGGGCATGAGCTGCTGGTCAAAGAAATAGAAGTAGAAGAAAGTTAACAAAAAGTTGCGTGTTGCGGGTTTCGTGTTACGGTTTTTGTTTTATAAATAA
>CAIYCZ010000615.1 GCA_903924805.1 uncultured delta proteobacterium
CCCTCGACCCGCTCACCAATGTTGTATACTGGCCCATACCCTTCGGCAAGGTGGCGGGAATAGCGCATGGTAATATAGGCATCATCAACAGTAAAGCGCAGGGCAATCATGTTGTACAACGCAACCCCGGCAAGCACACACAACATACATCCTATGAAGTATTTTTTATTTAAAACTTTAAGACTTGTTAATTTCATTGCTTAAAAAAACAGATACTTTACCAACGAATACACATACCTGAACCAGACCTTTTTGAGGCTAATTTTTGAATAGCCCATTTTTCGTTTATGCTCATGGGTGGGGACCTCGGCCATCCTGAAGCCTTTCTTCAGGGTCTTCATAATCATCTCCTGCTCAATGGTCGTGATGTTCTCCTCCAAGCCGAGCTGTTTGATCACATCGGTTTTAATAGCCCGAAATCCGTTCTGGCTTTCGCTCAAGATTACCTTAAACCGCCAGTTGATGCAGGCGGTGATAAACGAGCTTCCCATTAGACGGAAGCATTCATCAAAACCGCCGTGCAGCTCGCTTGAGCCGCCGATGAGCCGTGAACCGGAAACATGATCAGCCACGCCCTTGAGTATGGGCTCAACAAGTTTTGGAATATCCCTGGGGTCATGGGAACCATCGGCATCAATAAAAACAATAATATCGCCAGTTACAAAATTGACGGCGTGGCGTAATGCTGCACCCTTGCCTTTCCCGTTATCAAGGATTACTTTGATCCCTGCACTTTCTGCGATCTCACGGGTTCTATCGGTGGAGTGGCCGTCAACTACCAGCAGTTCATCTGCATACGGGCGGCATCCATTAATAATCTCATTGATCATGCCCTCTTCATTACGCGTGGGAATAATTATAGATATTTTCATATGGTTCCTTAATATGTTTTTATCAATAGAGTAACCTTATCAAAAACAAAGCCGCCGTCAATGGTTTTTCACATTGAAGGCGGCGTTAATGTAATTATGCATCTTGTTTATTGCGTCACTGTTACGGTAATGTCAGGAATGGATTAGAGGGAAATGAGAAGCAATGCATAAAAGGAAAGCTAAAAACTGAAAAAGGCACAAGAGAAACTGAAAAGTCTCCCTAATGCCTTTTATGATGTATCCCGTTATGCCGTGAAGCAAAGCTTTATACTAAAATAAATAGGTTTATTATTTATTCTTTTAGTCAAGAGGCTTTGTACTTAAACACGTGCATATGAGATACATTTTCCTTTTTTTAAAAAATTGACCCTGGTGAAGCTGTGTATGTGTTGTCCTGAATCACATATCGGAGGTTTAAACAGGGGCCTTTAGCAATCTTTTGTCCGCCTATCCCCCTGTATATATGATATGAACCTCAGAGTATTAAAAGGGCTTCACTTAAAATAGACGGCATCAGATGCTTATTCTTAATAAATCTGCTGTGAAAAATGGTGCTGTAAGGTTAATTATTTTAAATTGACAGGTTTGTTAACTGGTTGGAAATATGGGGCAGTTTAAGATGACAAAAAAGGTTCCAGCTACCCCCCGGAGGGCTAATCTAAGGGGGTAGTTACCAGGTACTTTTTACTGGAACCTTATATTTTCAGTATAACACATTAAACGCAATTGTTAAGGTCTGCCCGGTTTTCAAGAACAGGAACCGGATTGAGTCGCAAGCCATATATTAATATGCTTATGGCAGATATAAACACGATATCTTTACTATAATAAACACCCAGCCCTAAAAGATGGTTGCTGTGTTTTCCGGAAAAATTATGTTAAAAATATAACAGGCTTTGTGATAGGGGGTTATGTTAAAATTTAATGAAAAATAATAGGAGAGGATATGAGACCACAGAGTTCACGGAGAAATTCTCTGTGGTCTCAGAAAAAAAGCTAACGGCTGACAGCTGATAGCCTTCAATAATTATTTCTCTGTGTGCTCTGTGGTTAAGTTTTGACAATACTTTTCATTATAAGGAGGGTGCCATGAAAGACACATCCAGTGCTCACCTGTCACTGCAAAATCTTGTGGATTGTTATCTTGAAACAAATCCGGAAGATGCACTCAAACGATGGGCAGACAACGACTGGAAGGTGGAAAAGCACGAGGATACTGATGAGTCCTGTCTGAAATATCTTGCTCTGGTTCTGCTTGACGCAATCGAAAGCAGAGCGCACAAGATCGTTCTGGAGCGGGGCTGTCCGGTATTGATAGCCGGTCAAGGGTCTGAGCACATGCTTCCTGCAGCACCAGAGTCACTGGCAGCACGAGGGCTTGAGATTTTGCGCGACATCTGCGGCATGGAGGGGACCAGGGCGCAGGGGACCCTGTGTCTCGGTATCCGAAATGACAGCCTGGAACTGCGCATTGAAAAAAGCGAGGCGCTTCACATAATTTATTTACCGGCTCTTTAGCTGGGAAGCTTTTATAAACTCACGTGCCGCAGGAGGCCCCCAGGTTCCTGCCTCATAAAAATGAAGATGTGCTGCCCGCTCGGAACAGAATTCGCAGGTTTCAAGCACCGGTGTAAGAAATGACCAGCAGAGTTCCACCCCGTCCTGCCGCCAGAAGAGCATCTGATCCCCGTTCATGCAGTCCAGGATCACCTTCTCATATGCATCAAGCATCGGTCCCGTGTAATCCCGGCTGTAGCTGAAATCCATGGTCACTGATCTCAGGCACACCCGGGCTCCCGGGTTTTTTGTCTGAAATGTCAGGGTGATCTTCTCATCCGGTTGAATGCCCAGTGTCAGACGGTTGGCAGTTATATGTTCGCCCAAAATATGGCGGAACACAGAATGGGGAACTTCTTTAAACTGGATCACTATTTCGGTCAGCTTCTTCGCCAGCCTCTTTCCGGACGTGAGATAGAAAGGAACTCCCTGCCAGCGCCAGTTGTCTATAAACACCTTCATCATGGCAAAGGCGGGAGTAAATGATTGCGCATTCACTCCGGGCTCTTCCCGGTACCCGGATACTTTTTTATCATCTATCAATCCTGGGCAGTACTGTCCCAGCACCAGATTCTCCCACGGGTTTTCCCCCGGAAACGGTCTGAGGGACCTGAAAACCTTCCCGGTTTCATCGCGTACCATGTCAGCTTCAAAGCGTGATGGAGGCTCCATGGCAGTCATGGCCAGGAGCTGCATCATGTGGTTCTGGAACATGTCTCTCAGAACACCTGATTTTTCATAATACCCGGCACGGTGCTCAACCCCCAGTGTCTCCGCGGCAGTTATGCTTACGTAGTCAATATAGTTTCTCATCCACAGCGGCTCAAAAATCGCATTGGCAAACCGGAACACCACTATATTCTGCACCGTCTCCTTGGCCAGGTAATGATCAATCCGGTAGACCTGATGTTCCCTGAATCCCTCAAGGAGTGCCTGATTGAGCTCAACAGCAGTCTGCAGGTCGGTGCCGAATGGCTTTTCAACCACAATGCGTGTCCATCCGCTTCCTTCCTCACCTTCACCAGAAAGACCGGCCTGAACAAGCATCTGTGATATGGTTTTGTATAAAAATGGGGGAGTGGCTAAATAAAATATTTTATTGCCGCCCACCGCATGGCCTGCATCAGTCTCTTTAAGGGTACGGGCAAGATCCTTAAATGATTGCAGCGAATCATAGTGCAGCGTCTGGTAATAGAGATGCCCGGCAAAACGTTGCCACGGTGCGACATCTACCGTGCTTAAGGACATGAGAGCATCCTTCATCCTGTCTCTGAAACTCTCATTGTTCAATGCAGTACGTCCGCAACCAATGATAAGAAACGGGTCCGGTAACCGGTCATTGATGTAGAGCTTATACAGGGCTGGAGCAAGCTTTCGGGTCGCCAAATCACCTGAGGCTCCGATAATAACAATAATACAGGGATCGGCAGGCTTATCGCCGGGACACACCGCCGGCGAAACAGCCAGAGCAAAAGGCTCAGCCTCTATATCTGTTTTTATGCTGTCGGATGTCGAGTCAAATTCGTGGGTCATGATACATGCCTCATGATGGGTTCCAGGATTTAAGGATTCGAGGGTTCAACAAAATGCTGATTGCTGATTGCGGAGTAAAATGATTCCGCATTCCGAAATCCGCAATCTACAATACAATAGCATATGACCCCTTGAACCCTTTTTACGGTTTATCTATCAACTCGATACTCTCCCTGCCCCCTTCTGGTACAATGGCAACAGTGGTTTTCCAGACCACCTCGCGCGGTATGCATAATTTGTCTTTGTCGCTGCAATATCCATAGACTGTTTCGACTTCAAGGGTTCCTTCGCCTGATGTTCTCGCAGTAAAGGGAATGGCAAACTGCGCTTTGCTTACGCTTCCGGAACGGGACTGGTCTGAAATTATGATGGGTGCGGTATCTGAAAGCTTTATGTGGTACTGGGCAGGATAGCCATCAAGTAGATGCTGCCCTGCAGGCAGCGACAGGGTTACGCGAATCTCGCCTTTTGCTCCCTGCTGCAGTTTAATCATGGCACCTTCATAGTGAACGGCTTGTGGCCCGGTGATAGTATCAACGGAGATTTTTTTCTGCAGGGGCGTGATGCCGGAAAGATTGAGCGTTCGCACCTGGTTGGTTTTCAGATCAAACACCTGTATTCGATGATTGTTTGTGTCTGCAATATAGAGCTTCTGGTCGCCGGCAGCAACACCGCCCGGTTCATATAATACGTCTTTGGTGCCAGCACTCTTAAGCACTGTTTCAACAGTGCCCTCACGGTCAATTCGCCGTATCGCATGGTTATAGGTATCAGCCACAAATACAGCTCCGGCAGATGCGGCCACGCCAAGCGGGTGCTGAAAACGGGCTGTTTCACCTCTCCCGTCGCGCAGTCCAAAGTCAAACAGCTCCTTTGATCCTGCGATGGTTTCCACTCTCCCATCGCTGGCAAGATCAAGCCGCCGTATTGAAGACACCTCGGAATCGGCTACATACAGATACCTCCCGTCACAGGACAGCCCTGACGGCTGGGCGAAAGCTGCCTCAAGCCGCGGACCGTCGGTGCAGAATTCACGGCTGCTTCCTGCATAGGTTGAGACTATCATCGTTTCCATATCCATGGACCATATCTGATGAGTTCCTGCCATTGCGATGTAGAGCGTCGAGCCTGCGACAGCAAGGTCCCACGGTGAGCTGAGTGCTATGCCCCTGCCGGTTTTAAAATACTCTCTGGTCTGCCTGCCGGTGCCTGCCACTGTTTGGACCGTCTTCTTTTGCAGGTCAGCAGTCCGTATCAGGTGGTTTTCCGTATCGGCAATGTAGAGAATGCCCTTATGCAACGCCATACCCTGCGGCCTGTCGAACTCAGCCTCTGAAAATGAGCCGTCACGCCTTCCTGCGCTGCCTGACCCTATGGTAAAAAGATGGTTTCCATCAAGATTGGCTGCCACTACCCGGTTATGGTTTGAGTCGGAGATGAACAGGCGCTTCTGCCCGGCATCCATGAGTACCTTGCCAGGGAATAAAAGCCCCGAAGACAATTCCACTGCAGATTCCGCCGGAAAGGAAAGCCCGTCTGCTGCAAGCACCTTCTTTTTTCCATAGTACGCGAGGGCTGAGCCGATCAGCGCGTCAAGCTCTTCGCGATGCCCTTCTCCTGAGAACATGGCAAGCATGGTGCCTTCCGCATCAATAACTACCAGTGTCGGCCATGAATTAACGGTAAATGCATCCCAGATGGTATTGTTTTCGTCAATGACCACCGGATGGCGGATGTTATAGCGAAGGACTGCCTGGCGGATGTTTCCCCGGTTCTGTTCATTATCGAACTTGGCGCTGTGGCAGCCAAGTATTACCAGCGGCTTGCCGGCATACTTTTCTTCCAGGTACGCAAGGTCCGGAAGAATGTGCATGCAGTTGATGCAGCAGTATGTCCAGAAGTCGATTACTACAAGCCGCCCCTTGAGTTCCTTATTAAAATGGAGTCCCCTGCCGCCGGTATTCAGCCACGGGAAGCCCCGGGGAAATTCCGGCGCTTTAATTCCCATTTTAATGCGCTCAGCAAACCACTCATCAGTAAACATAGCGGTATCTCCCGCAGCACTCTGTGCCGCATTGCAGCATAGAATAACAAAAGCACATGTTACACTTACGATACGTACCCTGAGTACGCCAGGCGTTTTCATAACAGAAGCAGTTTTCAGTTTTTAGTTATAATACGAACCCCGTGGATCGTGGCTCGTGGCTCGTGACTCGTGTCACGGTTCACGAGTCACTCATTTCCCACACCCCTTCAGATTTATGCCATGTGCCGAGCACAGAATGTTTTCTCCCAGCGGCAGATAATTCCCGGCAAGCGGACAGACGGGACGGTTCCCATCCGGCAGATATTTTTTCATGTGCTCAAAATCAAAGTCCGCACCATTTATGACAGGATTGATACCGGCTTTTTTCATCTTTTCAGCGGCATCCTTGATAATGCACATAGCATGAAAGCACATGGCCTCCCAGTGCTTCTGTCTGAATTGATAATTCTTGAAGTCTGAAAAATTGTTTTTTGCCTGCCGCAGCGCCTCCAAAATAAGGCTTGAGGTCATCGTGGCTGTTGATACGGCATCAACCTTTTGATTAAATGCAAACGATTCAAAAATACTTTTCCCGGCGATACCACTTCTCATCTTTTTGATATCTTCCGGGGTCCACGGGACGTTGCCGTATTTGGTAAGGGC
>CAIYCZ010000616.1 GCA_903924805.1 uncultured delta proteobacterium
AGGAAACAAAGAAGATTGAATTTGGAACTTGAGGAACTCACAAAGGTAAAAACAAAAATTTCCTGATTTCTTGAGTTCCAGATTTCAAAAAAAATTCTTTTGGAGAATACAGAGAATTTCTCAGCAAGCTCTGTGGTTTCATATTCTTCCCCTGACTTCGGCGAGCTCAGTCGAGACGTTTTTCATAGAGCTTTTGACATTATCGTATGGTACATAAGGGCCGTTCCCTGCCGGGCAGTGGAGCGCGCCCGGAAACCGCGCATATCCGGGAGGCGCTGCTCCTTGACACCTCCCGTGGCAAGTGATAAAAGTTTACCGTATTCTTACCTACAGGATAGCACGGAGCCTGACTGTTTTCAATTTGGAAAATCACCTATGGATGCACATTCACTGAGCGTTCTTGAATTTGATAAAATCCGCAGCTTTGTAAAGGCATTTGCCTCCTCGCCGGGCGGCAGGAAGCGCTGTGAGTCCCTCATGCCGCTGCCTGACGCGGCGCAAGTTGAGGAGCTTCTCAGGGAAGTCACCGAGATGCGGATGCTGCTTGAAGTTCACGGATCGATTCCCATCAGGGGGGTGCAGGATATTGCGCGCTCAGTTGAACAGTCGCGCATCCATAATTTTTATCTGGAGCCCGGGCAACTGCTTGATATCAGGGAGACGCTCGAGGTGGCGCGTGCCATAAGAGGTTTTTTTTCAGCACTGCAGGAGACCTGTCCGCTCCTCCATGCAATCACCTGCTCGATTATACCGCTGCCGGATATTGAAAGCCGCATCAGGCAGAGTATTGCACCTGATGGCACCATACTTGACACGGCAAGCGCCGAGCTTGCCCAGATCAGAGGCCGCCTGAAAAGCCTCCGCTTAAGCATTCTCAACATCCTGGAACGGATGGTGAATGATGAAACGATGAAGCACGTGTTTCAGGAGGAGTTCATAACGCTGCGCAACAACCGCTACGTGCTGCCGGTCAGGACCGACTGCAAAAGTGCAGTTCCCGGTGTGGTGCATGACCAGTCCCAGAGCAAGGCAACGTTTTTTATCGAGCCCTTTAAAATAGTAAACTTGAATAATGAGTTGCAGATCCTGCGCCAGGAAGAATCCTTTGAAATAGTAAGGATTTTAACTGGACTGACCCAGCGGGTACGTGAGTTTCATGCGGATATTTTAGCAGATCTTGCTATCCTTGAACGCATGGATGTGATTTATGCCAAGGGCCTGTTCAGCAAAGCTCTGGATGCCCGTGAGCCGCTATTAAGCAGGCAGGGCATTGTTGAGCTGAAGGGCTGCCGGCACCCCATTTTGCTTGCCCGCTTTGTTGAAGACGAGACGCTTGAGGATGCTTCCGCGGCTGAGGAAGGCGTGGCTGAAAAGGAAAAAAAGGGGCACTGGGAATTTAACCGTCCCGGCGTTGTCCCCATTGACCTGATAAAGGATGACCGGACCGCAACGCTCATTATCACCGGGGCCAACGCCGGAGGCAAAACCGTTGCGATGAAGACCCTGGGGCTGTTCACCCTGATGGCCCAGGCAGGACTGCATATCCCGGTTGAGGAGGGGAGCAGGATTTCCGTCTATACCTCGGTCTTTGCCGACATCGGTGATGAACAGAATATTGAGGCAAGCCTGAGCACCTTTTCCGCCCATATGGTACGCATTGACCAGATCGTACGGGCTGCAGACGCAGCATCGCTGGTGCTGCTGGACGAGCTTGGTTCAGGCACTGACCCTGCGGAGGGAGCGGCGCTGGCGCTGGGGATTCTTGATTTCCTGAGAGAATGCGGCTGCTTTACCGTGGCAACCACCCACCTCAATCTTCTCAAAACCTATGCCTACCTGCATGGCGATGTACAGAATGTGTCGGTTGAGTTTGACCCGGTAACGCTCAAGCCGATTTACAGCCTGGTGTACGGCATGCCCGGATTGAGCAATGCGCTGGCTATTGCAAAAAATCTGGGGATGTCTCCGCGGATACTTGAAAAGGCAAACCAGTATATAAAAGACGCTGACCGCCAGATCATAAACCTTATCCAGGGGCTGGAGAAAACCCAGCAGGAGATATACGAGGAGCAGCAGAGAATAAAGGACAGCAAAGAGCGGGCTGTTGAATACGAGAGAAAGGCGCAGGATTTTCTTGAAGGCATCAGGACCAGCAAAGAGCGTATCCTGAAAGAGTTTGAACGGGATGCGCGAAAGCTGCTTAAAGAAAGCGAGCAGGAGCTTATGAAGATAGTTGAAGATAAGAAGAAAAAGATATACGTCCGGCCCGGGGAGGATAAAGAAGCGCTGCAGAAGGTAAAGAAAAAGCTGCATGACCAGTTCCCCAAAAGCGCAGGCCAGAAAGAGGCGGTAGAGCATCTGGAGGTTGGCCAAATGGTCAGGGTTGCAGCGCTGCAAAAAAGCGGCATAGTGGCAGCGGTGGATGAAGCGTCGCAGAAAGCCGAGGTAGTAATCGGTACCATGAAGATAAAGGCCGCGTTCAGGGAGCTTGAACTGGCGGAGAAGCAGAAGCAGGCAGAACGCGTTCAAAGAGCGCCGGCAGCTCCCGTGGTGCAGCAGCCATCAGGTCCGGGCGTGGCCCGGGTAAATGTTATCGGTATGCACGTTGATGAGGCGCTGCCGGCGGTTGATAAAGCCATTGACCGGGCCCTTCTGCAGGGATCTGACACCCTTGAAATCATACACGGGGTTGGCACCGGCCGGCTGATGAAAGCCATCCGGGATCATATAAAGGACCACCAATGCGTGTCCCGGTTTGCAGCAGGTGATCACGCCACCGGAGGAGCAGGGATAACCATTGTTGAAATCAAGGGGTAGTACTGCGTTAAAAAATAAAACACACCACTCGGTACGCTGTACACGATACGGTTTCTATTATGAAATGCTACGAATTCTTTGACCACACCGCAGATATTGGTATTCGCATTTTCGGTAACAGCACAGCTCAGCTTTTTGAACATGCCGGCCTGGCCCTGTTTGATATTATAACGGATATTTCAACAGTCCGTGAAAAAGAAAAACGCAGCATTGCTATCCGCAGAGACAGTATTGATGAGCTG
>CAIYCZ010000617.1 GCA_903924805.1 uncultured delta proteobacterium
ACTAACCTTGAAACCTGTTATCTCCTTATTGATACTGTCCAGGTCAGTTTCTTCGGCTACGACTATCCGCTTTTACAACCTAACGTCTTGTGTCCCGAATATAATGTCTATCTTGCAAGTCTGGATGACATAGCATCGATGAAGCTTTCGGCTGTAGCAGCGCGAGGGTTACGGAAAGATTTTATTGATTTATATTTTCTCTTTAAAAACCATCGGCCACTTGAGGAATATTTGAAACGGTATCAGAATAAGTTTAAAACAAGAGATATAGGGTATATCATTAGGAGTCTTGTCTATTTTGAAAATGCCGAATTGGAACCAGAGGTGCAGATGATTAAATCCGTGTCATGGTCAGACCTTAAAACTGATATGGAACGGTGGGTAAAGGAATTAAGATTATAAGGTGACAAACAAGCAGAAACACGCGAGACCCCTGTCAACATAGCAGTTAATCGGTGAGGGAGTGGAAAGTGCAAGGTGAAAGGCGAAAAGGCAAAGAGGTCAAAAGGTTAAGAGGCACAAAGGCAGAAGGCACAGAGGCACAAAGCAAAAAGATAAACAGGCCACAGAATACACGGAATTCACTGAAGCTTTAAAATAAAAATCCCACCTAACCTCCCTTTAAAAGGGAGGAATAATTCCGTGTAGTTCTGTGCTTTTCTGTGGCGAGTGCAAAGTGAAGAAACTCCGCACCTCATTAACTCCATAACTCCTTGTTTAGTGTACCGTTACATCGGCAGGGGTGTCGCCTGCTTCACTGCTTTCCGGGCGCTTGGATACCGCAACCAGGGCCGGCCGCAACAATCTGTCGTGAAGGTAATAGCCCTTCTGGAATTCTGATATGACCGTGTTTTCTTCGTGCTCGGTACTTTCCTGATGAACCATTGCCTCATGCCGGTTCGGGTCAAACGGAGAACCGACAGAGGTAAAATCCTTTACCCCGAACTTTTCCAGCACCGTGCGCAGCTGTTTCAGGATCAGCTCAATGCCCTCGCGTATCACTGCTCCATCCGCTGCGCTCTCCGCCTGCCCGGCAGCCCGTTCAAAATTATCCAGTACCGGCAGCAGATCGCGGACAATTTTTTCATTGCCGTAGCGTACAAGATCATCCTTTTCCTTGCTGACCCGCTTTTTATAATTATCATAATCAGCCATCGTGCGCAGCAGCCGGTCATAAAGCTCCTGCCTTTCCTGCTCCTTCTGCTGCACCAGTGCGTTAAGCTCTTCTGCGGCGGGGAGAGCCGTCCCTTCTTCTTTTTCAGCACCACCTGCGCCGGCAGAATTTCTGCTGTCATGTTCCGCCGCCGGGTCATCAGACGGGCGAGTACCGGCAGCATGCGTATCTTCACTTTTTATATGCGATGGGGCTTTTTTGTGCGACACGCTTTTCACCTCCACTGGAGCATTTTGCTGACTATCTTTGCCGTATAGTCAACGATGGGTATAATCCGTTCATAATCCATTCGTATCGGTCCGATTACGCCGAGCGTTCCCAGTACATGATCCCCTTTTGCGCAGGTAGACGTAACCAGGCTGCATCCCTCCATTTCCTGCACCTCGTTTTCAGACCCGATGAATATCTGCACGCCTTTTGCTTCCATGGTTTTATGTAACAACTGCAGCAGTTGCTCCTTTTCCTCAATTGCCTGCAAAACCCGCTTCATCTTGCGCACTTCAGAGAATTCCGGGTAGTCGAGAATATTCAATTTTCCGTCCAC
>CAIYCZ010000618.1 GCA_903924805.1 uncultured delta proteobacterium
ACATCAGATGTGCTATTTATGAAATTCTGGGAAGGAACCATGATCTCGCTCACCTCGTTTCTCCTGGGAGTGATTGCGGGCTACCTGCATGTATTTTTTACCTCAGCACCCCTGTTTGCCCATGCCCTGAAAGGATGGGCGGTCCTCTACCCGGTGTTCAAACTGACCCCGTCAGTTAATGCTTTTCAGATAGGCATTCTGTTTTTTTTCACCGTAGTGCCCTACGCGCTTATTACCATTATCCCCGCCTGGCGTATAGCGGTGACTGAGCCCGATGCGGTGATGAGGCAGATATAATATGATTTCTCTCGCGCATATCAGCAAGACCTTTAATGCCGGAAAGCAGAATGAGTTTACCGCGGTGAAGGGGATAACGCTCTCTATTCCCCTGAATACTATTACCGTATTAAAGGGGCCGAGCGGCTCAGGGAAAACCACGCTCTTAAGCATCATCGGCTGCATGGCGCGGCCCACAGCAGGACGGATCACGGTACAGGGCAGAGAGATTACCAGCCTGCCGGAACGGTTCCTTACAGAAATCCGGCGCAACACCTTTGGCTTTATTTTTCAAAATTTCAATCTTATCAAAGGGGTTACGGTGCTGGAAAATGTCATGTTCCCGGCGTTTCCAGCCGGCGCCAGGCACCGGGCAGTAAAAGAACGGGCTCTGGGGCTTCTTGAAAAGCTGAAGATAGCCTCCAAGGCCCAGCAGAAGGTTGAACAGCTTTCCGGAGGAGAGCAGCAGCGGGCAGCCATTGCCCGCGCTCTTATCAATGAACCGGCGGTTATCATAGCTGATGAGCCCACCGCGCACCTTGATAGCGAGCTGTCAATGGAATTCATGAACACCATGGCCGGATTGTACGCTGAGGGCAAAACCATCCTTATTGCCAGCCATGACCCGCTTATGGCTGAATCAGAAAGCACCCACCGCGTGATCGAGCTGCGCGATGGCCAGATCACAGGGGAGCATTAATCAAGGTGATCATAAACCCTGCCAGTATAGCATTGACGATAGGTTCATTGCTGATAGCGATTATTACCGCCTATTCAGCAGTCATCGGCATTCAGATTATATGGTGGTGGGACATACAGAGCGGCAGCGACCGGCAACTCGCGCTGGAGCGCAGGACCTACCTGATATCAGCGGTTCTTTCCTATGTGATGGCCTTTGAGCTTGTGTCGCTGTTTCTGTTTGTTTATACTGCCGACCACATGCACGAGCTGTTTGTGGGTGCCATGTGCGCGGCAGGGACGCTGAATGTGAATGACTGGGGGTATCCGGCGCTGGTGCTGAAAACGCTGAACTTCATGGTCTGCGGCGTGTGGCTCATAGTTAATTATGTTGATAATAAAGGGTTTGATTACCCGCTGATACAATTCAAGTACCGGCTGCTGCTCGCCATTACCCTGCTGCTTATAATCGAGGCACTGCTGCAGACCGGCTATTTTCTGGAACTGCGGCCTGATGTAATAACCTCCTGCTGCGGCGCGCTGTTCAGCACAAGCGCGCACAGCCTTGCTGCTGAACTTGCCCATCTGCCGCTCAATCCGGCAAAGATCGGGTTTTATTTGAGCGTGGTGCTGATGCTCAGAACCGGCATTCATTTTTATATAACCGGAAGGGCGGTTGCGGTTTTTTCGTATTTCAGTGTCTGGCTGCTTCTGATATCGATTGCTGCAATCATTTCGTTCATATCCCTGTATGTGTATGAACTGCCCACGCACCACTGCCCATTCTGCCTGATTCAGAAAGAATATCACTATATCGGTTACCCGCTTTATGCGGCACTGTTTTGTGCAGGCATTACCGGTAGCGGGGTGGGCGTGATTAATCGGTTCACAAACAGTGCTTCCCTGCAAGGGATAATTCCCCGGATACAAAAACGGCTTTGTCTGCTCTCAATGATTTGCTATAGTATATTTACAGCACTGGCATCATACCCCATAGTGTTTTCTGACTTCAAGCTGTCCGGAGGTTGAAACGTACCGGAGGTTTAGTGCAGTCCAGTCCAGTGGTTCTGGACTGATGGAAATTGAGCATGAAAAAAATGTTTCTTGCCCGATGGTCACAAAGCGCGAAGGCAGCGGCGATTGCCGTTGTGATAATTGCCTTCATTGCCGGGTATCTGATAAAGGGCTCCGTCCCTGAAAGACCGGCGCCTGACAAAATTGACCCGGCGCTGCAGGGCGTGGTTGCCGGGGAAAAAACAGGGCGCATGGTTTATGTGTGCCCCACCATGTGCATCCCGCCCGTTGCAAAGCCCGGCACCTGTCCCATCTGCGGCATGCAGCTGATTGCAGTATCCGGTGCTGATGCTGGCGACAAAAATGCTGTGCCAAGGATACAACTTTCCGAAGAAGCGCTGAAGCTGGCAGATATACAGGTTGCGCCGGTGGAACGCAAGGCAGTCTCAGCCGAGATCCGGGCGTTCGGAGAAATCGCGTACGACCCCGCCTGGGTTTCCAAGGTAACAGCCCTGACCTCCGGGGTTATCAGTAAAGCGTATCTGGACCGTTCCGGAGTCCAGGTAAATTTCGGAGCCCCGCTCTTCGAGATCTACTCACATGAAATTTATTTCGCGCAGCAGGAGCTGCTCGATGCAGCAAAATCTGTTCCCGGCTTTTTCCCTTTGCCTCCGGCGCCGGCAGCACCCGGGAGTGCACGAGAGGTTCCGGTACAGGAGAGGAAGTCTGCCAAAGACTCAAAAACTGCGGCCAAGAGCACGGAGGCTGAGCGGAAGAAAGTGACCGCACTGCTGCAAAAGCTGGGCAGACTGGGTGCAACGAAGCAGGATATCGATCTGTTTACGCAAAGGGGCCAGCCTACAGGTACCGTGACCGTTTATGCGCGGTCCAACGGGCTGGTTATTGAAAGGCAGGCAACCCTTGGCAGCTTCGTCAATATCGGGACGCCTCTGTGTGTCATAACCGACCCGCGCTACCTGTGGGTAAAACTGTTTATCTATGAATCTGATTTCCCGTGGCTCAGGATCAGACAGGAAGTGGAGTTTCAGACCGAGGCTTATCCGGGAGAGCGTTTTAAGGGACGGCTGGAATTTATCGAACCCATTTTCAATAAAGAGTCGCGCACGTTTGAGATTGGCGTCAAATGCCCGGATACCGGGGGCAAGCTGCGGGCGGGCATGGCGGTGCGCGCGGTAATCCGCGCTGAATTAACGGCCGGCATGGTCAGCGGGCCGGGAGCTGTCCCGGAAAAGCAGGCTCCCCTGGTAATACCCGATACCGCGCCCCTGATTACGGGAAGGCGGGCAGTGGTATATGTGGCGGTGCCTGGAGAAAAGGGAACGTTTGAGGGACGGGAGGTTGTCCTGGGTCCCTGGGCAAAAGACTATTACGTGGTGAGGGAAGGGCTCAAAGAGGGCGAGCAGGTGGTCGTGAACGGAAGTTTCAAAATTGACAGCGCCCTGCAGATTCTTGCCCGGCCAAGCATGATAAATTCTGTTAAGACTGACCAGGTACGGATGCAGCTCCCTGCCGCGGATATTGCCACCGTCAATGCCACAAATGCCGGTGTTCAGGAGAAATAAGCAGGTGCAGCCAAACCAGGATGCCGGAAGTCAGCGTAAGAAGAGCGAGCTATCAGCTGCTTGAAAGCTTCTCTTGAGTTCTGACAGCTGAATACCTTTACCGTAATTTAGCGGTAAGTAACGGTAATCAGGTTTTCAGAGTACAGAGATACCAGCATGAATGAACCGCCAAAACTACCGTCTTCTTCTCCCAGCCTCATAGACCGGGTCATCTGGTTCTGCCTCAATAAAAAAATTATTGTTTATCTGCTGATTATCTGTGCCGTTATCTGGGGCGCACTGGTTGCTCCGTTTGACTGGAACACGGGCGGAATGCTGAGAGACCCGGTGCCGGTTGATGCCATACCTGACATCGGAGAAAACCAGCAGATTGTTTTTACCGAGTGGGATGGCCGCTCGGCAACAGATGTTG
>CAIYCZ010000619.1 GCA_903924805.1 uncultured delta proteobacterium
TCCGGCAAAAATATAAGATAATCAGGGAACCATTTTCCCCCTTTAGAAGGGGAAAATATCCCTCCCTTTCCTAAAGGGAGGTCAGGAGGGATTTTACTCCACTTTAAACCAAAGGAGTCGGAGGGGATTTTTGCACACCGTGCAGACTCAAATGCACACTGATTAATTCGCCTTCGGCGAAGCTGTTTTAAGCCCCGCAGCAGAGATGGGGATATTAAACAGCAATTTTTATAAAAAATGCTGAATAAATCTTGACATAGAATAGGATAGGATAGTAGGTAAATGTTAATTGAAAAATTGCATAATAACCATAACAATATAAAATTCTTGTGTGCAAAAGCTACAGCATGAAGGGGAGGCAGGATTATGAAAGCAAAGAATAGAAAAACAGGCTCAAAGGTTAAAAATGCTCAATCAGGAAGGCTTGACAAAAAACTGTTGGCTTATTCTGTTGCTGCAGGAGCAGTCCTTACCCTTACCCCGCAAGCTCAGGCAGCTATTGTTTATTCGGGTCTTAAGAATTGGACGGTTGATTCAGGTAATACCCCGGTGCTTGTTGATTTAAATGGTGACGCTAACGATGATGTTAGGATTTATTATACGACATCAGCAGGTAGCTGGCACAGTCTTAAAGCATTTGGGACCAATGGGGCCAGTTTGCTTTATACAAACTCTAGTTTTAAAAAACTTATTTCCGGCAGTATAATTTCCAGTCTTAAAACAGTTTGGACCACTAGTGATTATTATCTTAATGCCACGTCAACGGGAGCAGCAACTATTGGATATTTCATTAATTCTACCGGGTTTATTGGTGTAAAATTCACAATCGGAGCTAATACCCATTACGGCTGGATCAGATACAGCGGCACAAACGGCACTTCAGGTACCATCATTGACTGGGCGTATGAGGATACGCCAGATGCACCTATGCAGCCGGCGCTGGCATACCTGCTGCATCAGTACCCACCCTGAACGAATGGGGCATGATTATTCTTACAGCACTGCTCTGTTTGACTGCGGCAAAGAAAATAAAGGACATGAAGGAAGAGTAGCGCTCTGTTTCTTTTCCCAGCGTATTAGCGAAGCTCGCGTTATTCCGGTCAGTGATGCTTTAATAGAATTCATATGGCGGCGAAGAAAAAGGTACTACTGATTGGCTGGGACGGCGCTGACTGGAAGGTGATAAATCCCCTGATTGATGCAGGGAAGCTGCCCAATCTGGAACGGCTTATCAATCACGGGGTAATGGGTAATCTCGCCACCCTCTATCCCGAACTCTCCCCCATGCTCTGGACCTCCATCGCAACGGGCAAGCGCCCTTTTAAGCACGGTATTCATGGTTTTATTGAGCCGGCCCCGGATCGAAGCGGCATTCGCCCCATCACCAATCTCTCCCGCACAACCAAAGCTGTCTGGAACATTCTCTCGCAAAACAGTAAAAAATGTATTGTGGCCGGCTGGTGGCCGTCCCATCCTGCAGAGCCCATTAACGGGGTGATGGTCTCCAACCATTTTCAGAAAGCTGTCGGCCCGATGGACAAACCATGGCCCATGCGAGATGGGACGGTGTATCCCGAACGCTTAGTTCGGAATCTTGTCAGGTTGCGGTGCCATCCGCAGCAGCTTGATGAGGGACATATCCTTCCTTTTGTGCCGCGGGCCAATGAAGTTGACCAAGATAAAGACCACCGGCTTGAGAGTATAGCAAAAATCATAGCCGAGACCCTGAGCATCCAGGCAGCGGCATGTGCCATTATGCACCATGAGCCGTGGGATTTTGCGGCAATCTATTTCGATGCTATTGACCATTTTTCCCACGGATTTATGCGTTATCACCCCCCTCGTTTGGAGTGGATTCCCAAAAAAGAATTTGAAATTTATAACCAGGTGGTTGAGGCGGGCTACCAGTTACATGACATCATCCTCGGCAATCTCCTTGCTGAAGCAGGCGACGAGGCCACGGTCATGCTGGTCTCAGACCACGGCTTTCATGCGGATCATCTGCGGCCGCACCGCATCCCGGATGAGCCGGCGGGCCCGGCAGTGCAGCACCGGCCGTATGGCGTACTGGCCGTGAAAGGGCCCGGTATCAAGAAGGACGAGCTTATTTTCGGAGCCTCGCTGCTTGATATATGCCCGACAATTCTAACCCTGTTCGGATTACCCAGTGGTGAAGATATGGATGGCAAGCCGCTTCTCAATGCTTTTGAAATTCCTCCTGCCTTGGAATTTATCCAAAGCTGGGACCCGGTGCCGGGGGATGCCGGCCTTCACCCATCCGACTTGAGAATTGATCCGCTTGAGGCACAGGAATCAATAAATCAGCTTATAGCCCTGGGGTATATTGAAAAGCCTGCTGAGAACAAGGAAAAGGCTATCGCTCAAACAACACGGGAGCTGAACTATAATCTGGCCCGCTCCTATATGGATGCCGGCAGACATGCGGACGCTATCCCCCTGTTTGAAGACCTGATAACAAAGTGGCCGGACCAGTACCGCTTCGGCATTCATCTGGTAACCTGCTGTCTCGCGGTTGAGCGGATTGTTGATGCGCGCGGAGTGCTTGAACGGCTTTTTGCAAGCAAGACTGAAAATTCTGCAAGAGCTCTGCAGAAAATTAAGGAGTTCAATCAAAAACACAAAGATAAAAAGAAGGAAGAGCTGAAACCGGATGAACAGAAAGAATTGAAAAAGCTGGGAAATGAAGCATCGAAAAATCCGTTCTCAATAGAATACCTCATGGGAGAACTCCTGTTTGCTGAAGGAGATAATGCAGGAGCACTGAGGCACCTCAAGAAGGCTGAAGAGATTGATGCAACTCAGCCGGGTCTTTATGTAAGGCTTGGCGATGTGTATTTGAAGAAGAAGCGCTGGAAGGATGCTGAGCGGTGCCTGCAAAAGGCTCTAAAAATAAATCCGGATAATGCTGCCGCGCATCTGGGACAATGCCGCAGCGCCCTTGGTCAGCGTTTTAACCTGGAAGCTGCGGAAGAAGCCCTGGCTTCGATCGGGCTTAACTATTACAACCCCCTGGGGCACTTTCTGCTGGGGGTTGCGCTGCACCGGCTGCGCCGTATTAAGCCTGCGCTGGAGGCGCTGAAAGTAGCGGTGGCGCAAAATCCTGATTTTCAGCTGGCGCACCGGCGGCTTGCCTATATGTACCGGCGGCGCTTTAATAATTTGGAGAAAGCCCGGGAGCACCTGCAGCTTGCAAAAAAGGCTGGACAGCGTATAAGAGCCTTCAAGACAGGCACGGTTAGCAGGCATTTCAAGGATAGCTCAACACATAAAGAAGACCAGGAGATTATTGCAGGTGCCGGAGACATCAGGGAAAAGCAGTTCAATCACGTGCCCATAACGGAAAAAGCTTTACAAGAGGAAACCATTATCATCGTTACAGGACTGCCGCGCTCAGGTACTTCCATGCTTATGCAAATGCTTGCTGCCGGCGGCGTGCCACTGCTTACTGACGGGAAGCGCGAGGCAGACGAGGATAATCCGCGGGGGTATTTTGAATATGCAGCCGCCAAACAATTGCAAAAAAATAATACATGGCTCTCAGAGGCACGGGGAAAAGCCGTCAAAATTATAGCACAGTTATTGACCTATATGCCTTCCCGCTACAGCTATCGCATCCTGTTTCTTGAGCGGGATATGGATGAGGTCTTAAAATCCCAGCGTGCTATGCTTGCCAGACAGGGGAAAAAAGGAGCTGACCTGGCACATGATCGTCTGAAAGAGATATTTACACGCCAGGTGCAGGAGGTTAAAAAGAAGCTTACTGCCCGGAACATACCAGCCCTTTTTGTTGATTATGGAGAGTGCGTTAAACAGCCCCGGAAATGGGCGGCGCGGATGAATGCTTTTCTTGGCGGATTTTTTGACGAAGATAAAATGGCCGCAGCCATTGACCCGGCTCTCAAACGGCAGGGCAGTGACGGAAAGGGATTATGACCTGTTCTTATAACAGCAGTGCTTATACTTCAGACCGCTGCCGCAGGGGCAGGGTGTTTTTAGAGAAACAGGCCTGGGAGTTGACGGCACTTTTCTCAGGTAACATGGCGCAAGAGCAATGAGAAAAATAATCAGTGAAAGAAACTGGCTCCCACCGTTATTTAAGAAATAGTAGAAAAATTCATGACCACCTGCTGAAGCAACAGTACCGGCATAATACATTTTAACACCGTTTATGATTTTAATCGTAATATCAACTGATGTTATGACTATAACAAGCAGCACCGCAATGATAACGGCTTTTATCCTATCTGTTATTAATAAACCCGGCCAGGCAATAAGCAGGGGGAACACGATTAAGGGGTAAATGTATATAGAGCTCGCAAGAAGTGCTCCTTTCGTTGTCACGCCATCCCATGCTCTGCCCTGTTTATCTACAAATGGTTCATTAACGCGTATGACATACTGGAACTGCCTTCCTTCAGTACTGCTGGCAAAGTTTAAAGAAACTGTTTCATAACTGCTTTTCAGCCATTGGATTTGAAATCGATAAAGAGGAACAAAGCATGCGCCATAATAGGGGCTCAGTGCATAGAGCAGAGCCAGCATGCCCAAGAATGAAGGTATCAGGCGAATAATGAATGCGCGAATATGAATGTTGATGATGAGCAGTTCAGCCGGTTTTTTCATGGGCATGGGTAACCATGTTGATCCACAGTATAAAAAAGATCAACCCGATAAAGATGATATATACCTGTCCTACGTATATATGCAGGATTTCAAAAAAGCCGTTTTTATATTTAAGAGCATAGTACAGCATGATTATGCGGCTTAGATTTGCAAGGTATATAATTACTGAACCTGCCACAATGCCGGATAATTTGTATTTCATTCCGACAGGGAATGCGCACAGAGCTGCTACAATCAGCACAATACCATCAACACCCTCACAGCCATCATTAAGATATAGTTTAAACTCCCCGGAGTGAATCATTTTTTCAGATACCGCAGTTTTCTCGTCCGGCGTAACAATGTTGATAATGTTTGAGCTTGCTTTTACTGTCAGCAAGCCAACAAGATACGGATCTAAAGCGGGGCGGGCAGCATAGTACAATAGCTGTCCGGAGACAAAAAAGATAATGAACAGGAAAAAGAAACGTAGCTCTCTTTTGTGTGAAGAATATTTTATTGCGGGACGGTTTGCAGCTTTCATTTTACTGTTTTCACCACTGTGTGCGATTTTTGTGTGGCCCCTTTCTTTTCAAATCCCATTTTATCACTGTTCTTAAAATGTGAAAAGCAAAAGAGGAAAAAATAAAAATATCTTGACATAGCATGGCGTTAAAGATAGATACATGAAAAAGGTTTATATATGAAGCATTTTTTTATGAACAAAGATAGAACCGTGCATTGCTGGTGGTGGCAGACTGATGCTGCCTGCTCACTTTGAGGAACAAGCTTGTTTTTTTATCAGGCCGTGGGCAGCACAAGCAAAGGGCTATCCACGGCTTTATTGCATATACAGAAGCCGTGAGGGTCAAATATGACTTTTACGGCTTTTTATTGACCACGGAGACCGCAGCGTTCGCGGAACTCTGATATTGGTTACGTACACGGATGTGTGATGAAAAAGCAAAACCTGTATTATCCAAATTTTAACGAATTCAGGAAATTATCCCGGCACGGAAATCTGATTCCGGTCTATCGCGAGATATTCGCAGATATGGAAACGCCGGTATCTGCCTGTAAGAAGCTCAATACGGTTGACCATTGCTTTCTGCTGGAGAGTGTTGAAGGCGGTGAGAAATGGGCTCGCTACAGCTTTCTGGGATTCAACCCGTCAGTCATTATCAAGAGTAAAGGAGACCGGGTTGAGATTACTGAGGGCAGGCTGAATAAAGTGCATATCACAAACGACCCGCTTCTGTTTTTAAAAAATATCATGCGGCAGTATGACCCTGTTGAAGTCCCCGGGCTTCCGAGATTTTTTGGCGGGGCAGTCGGCTATATCAGCTACGATATGGTGCGGTTCTTTGAAAAGCTTCCGCAATCAGCACAGGACGACCTCAACTGGTATGATGCGTATTTGATGATTACCGATACGCTGCTGATTTTTGATAATCTGAAACACAGTTTAACAATAGTTTACAACGTGCATATCGACGGGAAGTCCAGCCTGCAGGAGGCCTACAAACGCGCTCTGAAAAAGATAGACACGATCGTCGGATATTTGAACAAGCCGCTCAAGAAAGAATCGAAAAAGGGAACCGGCCTGAGGGAGCCGTTAAAATCCAACTTCAAAAAGGAAGAATTCGAGGGGATAGTCAAACAAGCTAAAAAGTATATACGGGCAGGGGATATTATCCA
>CAIYCZ010000620.1 GCA_903924805.1 uncultured delta proteobacterium
ACAGAATGAGAATACCCAGCTTGCGATAGAGGAGGAGATTGCTGACGAAATTTTTGTGTTCTATCCCGAAGATAAAGCCGAATCACCCGCGCCCCAGCGCAGGCAATGGCGGTTTGGCAGGGGTCGTAATAGAAGTGACTCAGAATAAAGGGATATAATTAAATTAAACAGGAGGCTTTATGGAGATATCGCCAAGAATTAGTGTTAATGAAAAAGTCCGATTTGGCAAGCCAGTTATTACTGGCACACGAGTTCCGGTAGATCTTGTGCTTGGCAAATTAGCTGGAGGAATGACGTATGAAGAAGTTATAGCTGAATACGAAATTACTCGTGAGGATATTCTGGCGGTTCTCGATTATGCAGCCAAAACAATTTCAAGTGAAGAAATTAGAGCAATAGGCTAGTTGCCATGCCAACATTTGTCGTTGATGAGGATATGCCCCGATCTACAGGTAATATCCTTAAGGGATTCGGCTACGAAGTTAAAGATATCAGAGACTATGGGCTCCGTGGAGCAGATGATGAAGGAGTTTATCAATTTGCCCAAGATAATAAGGCAGTCCTTATTACCGGTGATATGGGCTTTAGCAATATTTTACATTTTCCAGTAGGAAGCCACTTTGGTATTGTTATAGCTCGCTTCCCATCTGAGATGAGCACACAGGAGATAAACTCACAACTCGTAGGAAGATTGAGAGAATTAACAGATCAAGATTTCAAGGGAAATTTGATTATTATAGAGCCTGGAAACATAAGAATGAGAAAAAGATAATATAAGGGTAACGAACAGGGAGGCCTTATGGAAATAGTATCTGTGAAATTGGAAATTCCTGAAGGTGCCAATATTATAGTCGGCCAGACGCACTTTATTAAAACCGTTGAAGACGTCTATGAAATAATGGTCACTTCGGTTCCGGGGGCAAAGTTCGGCATTGCCTTTTGTGAAGCATCGGGGCCGTGTCTGATCCGCTCCGACGGCAATGATGAAGCACTGATTCAGACAGCCATCAGAAACTGCCAGGCTCTGGCAGCCGGCCATACCTTTAATCTTGTCATGCGCGAGGCATACCCCATCAATGTGTTAAACAGCATCAAGCAGTGCCCCGAGGTGTGTACTGTTTTCTGCGCAACCGCAAATCCGGCAGAAGTAATTGTAGCCCAGTCAGAAACAGGACGGGGTGTCATCGGTGTCATAGATGGCTTCTCTCCGAAAGGAATAGAGTCAGCGCAGGACAAAGAAAAGCGGAAAGAATTTTTGCGGATGATCGGGTACAAACGTTAAAACTCTAATTAAAGTATTTAGGATTTAGAACTTAGAATTTGTACGCAGGTGGTTTATGGATAAAACTTTTGTAGAAGAGATGCGCAAGCGGGTTGAAAAGGAGCTTCAGGAAAAGGAGCTTGCCGTTGTCCAGCACTGGAAAGAGGAGATTGAAAAGACTTTAAAAAAGCCCTCTGAAAGCTTGGCAGCCCTGCAGCTTGAGGTAAAAAACATTACCTTACGGATGGAGAACAGGCTGAAGGTTCTTAAGAAAACAGGTTTTTAATCTCTTCAGGCATATGAAAAAAAAGCCCCTTCTTCCCTATAAGGGAATAGCCCTTATTGCTGATCCCCTCTACAGCTATATTCCCTTTACCGTTCCCGATCCGGCTGACCCGGAAGAACGGGCAGAACAGGATCTGATTGACTCTCCGTGGATGCAGCGGCTGCGCCGCATTCACCAGCTGCAGAGTGCCCGCTGGGTTTACCCTTCTGCCGAGCATACCCGGTTTCAACACTCGCTTGGCACCATGCACATGGCCGGGGAGTTTGCCGGGCACCTGTATCCCAGTCTCAGGGAAACCTGCCCGGATGTCCCCTCATGTGCCTGCGTTGAAGAGCTGCTCAGGGTGGCAGGCCTTCTGCACGATATCGGTCATGGCCCCTATGGCCATTTTTTTGACGAGCATTTTCTGAACCGCTATGGCCTGACCCATGAAATTCTGGGACAGGAGATAATTACCAGAGAGCTGGGAGACATCATTCGGAAAATTCGCAGAAGCCCCCAGGGCCCATTTGCCACCGGCGAGTTCATCAGGCCCGAGCATGTCGCATTTTTAATAAAAAAGCCAAAAGACCCTGCCCCTGGGGATGCAAAACAACCCCGCTGGCTCAGGTTTCTGCAGCAGCTCTTTTCGGGAATTTATACGGTAGATAACCTTGACTATGTCCAGCGGGATGCCTACATGACCGGGTTTTCCCTGGACATCGTTGATATGAAGCGGCTTTTGTTTTACTCCTTTTTTACTGAAAAAGGCCTCACCCTGCATCAGGCGGGCATTTCCGCATTTACCCGTTTTCTCAACGCCCGCCTCAGCCTCTACGGTAATGTCTATTACCACAGGACTACCAGAGCCATTGACTTCCACATGCAGGAAATATTTCGGGAGACGCTGAAAAAGATTTTTCCCTTCAATCCGCTGCGTGCGCTGCAGAAGTATCTTCATCTCAACGACTGGTCCCTTATCCAGGAAGTGGAGCAGTGGCAGCATGCAAAAGATGCGGTCAGAAAGCGGCTTGGCAGGGAGTGGGCGCGTATCATTTCGCGGCAGATTAAGTGGAAAATGGCCTATGCCACAGAGCTGACCATAGACCAGGCAATGCGGGGCATGATAACTTTTACCAGACCTGAGCAGTTTGAGCAGGCGATCAGGGAGCGGCTGCCCCGAAACATTCGAACCATTGAGTTTCGCGTTGATCTGGCCACTCAGGACCCGCGGCCAATCAATCCCGTGGCAGAGGGTAATAAAAGAATAAATATCTACAATGCATCTACCGGGGTAACCTCGCCGGAGCCCTTAAAAGAAATTTTCAAATACATTCCGGCGCGCATTGTTCATTTCAGGGTTTTTGCGCTCAGCCATACATACGACGAGGAGCTTGCTGTAGCATCGGAAAAGATTTTTGATCCCGCCGGCAGTGCGGATTATGAGACGAATATCTAACCGGCTGAACGCAGAGCCACGCCTCACCGGCTTTGTTCCCGCTATTTTATGAAATAACCACAGAACAGGGAGTTTTTTTAGGTGAGGGGGTTGAGGCGTTGAGGATTTCAAAAACTCCAGCACGCATAAATCCGCACCTCATGACTTCTGTGTCCTCTACACGCCATTGTATCACCCTGCAGACTTTTTTTTGCTGCTTTTCACCGGAGGGAACGGCAGCGGTAACTGCTGCCGGCTTATTAAACAGCGGCGGCATGCGGGCTTGCTTCTGCCCCGGTCCTTACAGACGGCAAGAGCGATATATTGTTCCTGCCGGTCACACCACCGGTACGGTATTGAGGCTGTTTTACCAGGTTCTCCTCGCAAAGCTTCTCCTGAAAAATCCAGTGCGCCCGCCTGTAAAAACGGTTAGTCTGTTAACGAATATTTGTATCTCAGGGCAAATTCCTTATTCTCGTTAGCACACTTCTGGATAAATTCCTTTTCCTTGGCGGTGATTTTTCGCAGGGAAATGGTCGTTTCCTGTGATTCGAGTACGGCGTTATTAGCCACAAAGCTTTCCTTTGCTATGGATACGTTTTCTATTATGGCATTGCTGCGGATGTAAACGCTGTCACCGATCATGGCATTGGTTATAGCCGATCGTGCTCCGATAAAGCACCCATTGCCGACGGCGGTAGGCCCATGGATTATTGCTCCATGAGTTATGGTGGTGTTATCCTGTATGGTAATGAACGTCTCGGCACGGGCATGCATTACGGCTAAATCCTGTATGCAGCAGTTTTTTCCTATTTCTATCTTGGCAATCTCATCAACGGCGGAAAACCGGTCAGCCCGGATCACCACTCCCGGCCCCACATAGGAATTACCGCCAATGATAACCCTGCCGATAATGACTGCCGAGGGGTCTACAAATGCCGTAATATCTATCTGCGGAAGATCGCCGACAACATTTTTTCTTATCATGGTATCCCTCCCGTTTGGATTAAGTTCATACCCGGTATCGTTTAAT
>CAIYCZ010000621.1 GCA_903924805.1 uncultured delta proteobacterium
GAGTCTCCTCTATCAGTGCTTTTTGCTACCACATCATCCAAACCGGCGTAGACAATATCGGCATTGCTCTGCGGCAGGCACAGGGCACGGCTGCCGCCTCTGTCGGTCACCCAGGACCACCCGGTAGAGTTGGTGCCGTCCTGTTTGCGCAATACACCATACCCGTCGGCGGCAAAAATAAGATCAGGATTTTGCGAATGAACGAGAATTTCATCAAGAAACGAAAAATAATAGACCGCGCCGTCAAACCAGAGTGCTGCATTCCACGCCCACCACTGCTCCCCGCCATCGGTGGTCATAAAGATTCTTCCTTCCGGCGAAATCCCTGACTTGCGGGAGGTTGCCCATATCTCTCCGGGATGCTGCGGGTTTATGTCGATATCCCAGATATTGAACGGCTGATAATCCTGGGAGAAGGTAAATTCCTTCTTAACCCACGTGGCGCCGCCATCCGTTGTCTTAAATATTACCCCTAATTCATCACTGCCATCAGGGCCGCCGGTCCCAACATAGACGGTGCTTCCCGATTCATCATGAGGGTCAATCCGTACCGTGTAGCAGAACCTGCCCTCATCATCTGCAAAGAAAAATGTCTTCCAGATTTTTCCATAATCGTAGCTTACATCCACGTAGTGATTGTTGGCAACCCAGAGGGTTCCGGGGTTGTTCTGGTCTATGGCGATATCATACACTTCCAGATTTCTGAACCACCAGTCCTCTTCACTGCTGATCAGCCACGTCTCTCCGCTGTCAGTTGATTTAAAAAATCCGTCGCCGTTCCAGCTTCCGGTGTAGAGCGTGGAAGTCACTGCCGGATCAATCGCAATGGTTTTCATCTGCCCGCCATACAGCCCCAGATCCTGCCACGGGGTGTTGTTCTGGGCTGCTGCAGGATGAGCGATACACGCTATGAAACAGAAAACAAGAAGCATGCTTTTAGTGAGTCTCATACCATTATCCTCTCTGCCATAGGGGTTGTCGGTAGTTTTTACTGGGACGTAGATTAACACAGCTGTTCAGAATTTCAACTTTTTTACGAAAGGCCACGGGCGTGAGCCAGTGGTCATCCATGAACTGTTATGATGAACCATAGCTGTGCAGCCCGGAGAGTAGAAAATTTACGCCGAGAAAAGTAAACAGGACTGCGGCAAAACCGATGATGGACAGGATGGCGGTTCTTCTTCCCCGCCAGCCACGGGTTAAACGGGCGTGGATGAAAGCAGCATAGACCAGCCAGGTGATAAGGGACCAGGTCTCCTTCGGGTCCCAGCTCCAGTAACTGCCCCATGCATAGTTAGCCCATACCGCACCGGTTATAATGCCGATGCTCAGCAGCAAAAAGCCGATAGCTATAGTTTTATAGACGATTTCATCGAGGGATTCTAAGGGGGGAAAGAACCCGGATAGGTCTTTCTCTGCAGGAGTGCTTTTATCAGCCTTCCTGAATTTAATAAGGTACGTGATGCTGGCTCCAAAGGAGATGGCAAATGCAGAATAGGCAAGAAAGCAGGTCATAACATGATAGGTCAGCCAGTTGCTGTGCAGTGCCGGCACCAGCGGTGCAATTTCGTCCTGAATATTGGGCGAGAGCGATGCATAGGCCATGGCAATTGAAACAATAGGGAAAATAAAAATGCCCAGGGCTTTGATCTTATAGCGGAACTCAATGATAAGATAGATCAGAACGGTGGTCCAGGAGAGGGAGATCAGCGATTCATACATATTGGAAAGGGGGATATGGCCGTATCCCAGCTGGTAGGATTCATACCAGCGCATGCCCAGGGCCAAGGTGTGCACAACCCACCCCGCAATGGTAATACCGGTAATTACGGTGCTGAATTTTTGATTTCTGAAAAACAGGTAGGTGAAATAAAGCACCATACAGATGAGATAGGTGAGCGTGACAATTCCTAACAGTTTCGAGCTTATCATGGTTGACCCCTTATTATTTAATGCTTTTAAAAAGCGTTTCAAAATCCCGGTTAAACTGTGCGTGGTTTTTATTCGTTGAACCTGCAAGCACGGCTTTAAACTCTCCACCTTTTTCCTCAATCCTGAGCCAGATACGGCGATGAGAAGTGAAAAAAGCCACATAGGTGCCCAGTACCAGGAACAAACAGCCAGCCCAGACTACCCACACGCCCGGATCTCTTGTGACCTGGAGTCCCGTATACATTTTGGGGGAAAAATTCACAAAGCTGAAATCAAACTGCTGAGCCTCATTTTTGTGAAAATCAGGAAATTTGGCAAAGACCCATGTGCTGTATTCTTCTTTCCCCTGGTTAAGTACCGTCAGATGGGCAGCGGGGTTATTGAGCTTCGAAGAGCGGTTAAATGGTTTTCCCTGGCTGTCCATAGAAAAATCGGAGAGAAACTGATCCAACCTGATTTCATAGGCGGTGCCGGCGATACGCGTGCTGCTCCCTGCTTTGAGATTGAGCTCTTCCTGCTTACCTGAATTTTTATGGGTCACCCGTATCAAAACATTTCCGCTCTCATCCGGGACTGCCCCGTAGCTTGACTGATAGAAATAGATTCCCCTGTATATGAGAGGGTCATTCACCTCGATGGTCTTCTGTAGCACTTCCTTGCCGTTTTCGATAACGGTGAGATCGCTTTTATAATCTTTTGGCATCTGGGAATCACCGTAATAGGTAACCTCAAAACGGTCGCAGCGGATGGAGAAGTCCAGGTGTTTGATTGCGTTGGAATTTTTTAATATGAAACTGTCTGAAGTCTGGCCCTCAGTGATCTGCAGGTAGCCCTGAAATCCCAGTATTCCGCAAACTGCCCCGGCGATAATTATTACCAGCCCCAGATGGGTAAGGTAAAAGCCCAGGCGGGTGTAGTGGCCGCTTTCAGAAAATAAATTCCATTCCCCGGGCTGCCTGATTACAGTCGGCTTTTTCAGATAGTCACTGATGATGTGCGCAAACCGCGTTTCCTGATCAGGGGAGAATTTTTTCAAAGTAAATTTTTTTACACAGCTGAGTCCCTGCAAGAAGTGTTCATCCAGAATAGTTTTCCCGTGGAAGATGAGCCTCCACACCCCGGGCAGCCGGTTAAGGGAGCAGGCAATGAGATTGACCGTGAATATTCCCATGACCAGCAGAAACCACCAGGAATGGAATAGATCCAGACAACCTGTTGTTGCCAATATGTTGTATGTTGATTCACGGTAGAGTTTCAGATAGTGTTCAGGCGATTCATTCTGCGGTATGAGGGTTCCGATCAGGCACACGATGGACAGTATGATCAGAAGCGGTATGGTGAGTTTTATTGAGACCAACAGGTCTTTGACACTATGAATGATTCCCTTTTTAGCTTTTGCTGGCATAAAGGCCTTCTCCGTATTAAAATAAATAATATTTTTTGGTTCTAAGATTTCAACGTGGTAAGATTTGTTGCTGAAAGGGTCAGTTGCTTACACTATTTAATAACAGAACTCCTCATATAAAGGCAAGGGGTTAGTAGAGGTTTCATAAAAATTAAAAAATTTTAAATAATTTTTAAAAAGTTATTGACATCCGGATATCAGTCTGTTAAAAACTGAAACTAATATTTTAGAACAATCTGTTAAGATGGTGTCTTTACTTGTTTTTGTCATGCGCGATGTATCTTCTGTCCTGACTCGGGCGGACACTACACAATAACGTTAAAATATATAGTGAGGGAAACTGCCTTGAAAAAATGGGTCGTTTATTTAATCCTGGCACTGTTGCTTTTCGGCCTTCCGTTTATTGCCTATACATCTGCTTCTGAAGAGTATGTGGATGCAAAAAAATGTAAGCTGTGCCATATCAAGATTTATAAGTCCTGGGGGCAGACCAAGCATGGAACTGCATTTGATGTTCTAAGTCCGGGTAAGAATGCAGAGGCCAAAAAGAAGGCAGGACTTGATCCGCAGAAGGATTACACCACGGACGCCAAATGCGTGGAATGCCACACTACCGGAAACAATGCCCAGATGCCGGGTGTCCAGTGCGAAGTGTGCCACGGGGCAGGGAAGGGATATACGAGTACCGGGATTATGAATAAAAAGCTGTGGAAAGAAGATCCCAAGAAGCAGGGAAAGATGGCATTAGATGCAGGATTGATTATCAAGCCGGAGGAAAGTCTCTGCAAGAAATGCCACAATGAAAAGAGCCCCACATACAAACC
>CAIYCZ010000622.1 GCA_903924805.1 uncultured delta proteobacterium
CATGATGAAGCCGTTTGAGATTATAAACACTCCTCTGCAGGGCTACAATATTATCGAGGCGAGTGCCGGCACCGGTAAAACGCATGCTATTGCTGACCTGTTTCTGCGGCTTATCCTTGAAAAAGAGCTGCCCATTAATGAAATCCTGGTGGTCACGTTTACCGAAGCGGCAACCGAGGAGCTTCGCGACCGTATTCGAAAGCGGCTGAAGGCAGCATTTGACGTGCTGGCCAATGGCAGCGCGTATCCCGCGGGTGATGCCCTGCTGGAGAGATTTGCTGCACGGTATAGCGGCAACACATGGGTGATAAAGCGGCTGCATAACGCTCTTATTGAGTTTGACGTGGCAGCAATTTGCACGATACACAGTTTTTGCCAGCGGATGCTGCGCGACCATGCCTTTGAAAGCAATGCGTTGTTTGATACAGAACTCATTGCCGACCAGACAGAATTTCTCCAGGAAATCGTGGATGACTTCTGGCGCAGAAATTTTTATACGGCGGCGCAGCCGTTTATCCAGTACACCATATATAAGAAGTACCATCCCGACAAGTTCATGAAGCTTATCAGGCGGCGGTCAATTGACCCTGAGCTTGCTGTTATTCCTGAAGTTGCCAGACCGGATATTGAAGGGGAGCAGGATGCGGCACAGGAAGCATTTGACCGGCTGAGGTTAAGCTGGCAGTCAGCCCGGCCAGAGGTAGAGAACATTCTGCTGGAGAGCACAGCACTGAACAGAACCAGATACAAAATGGATTCCATGGAGGCGCTCGTATATGAAATGGATGAATACCTGGATGCTGGAATGATTTTCCCTTTATGTAAAAAATTTGAAAAATACACCGCCTCATATATTGCTGCAGCAGTCAAGAAAGGCGGATCACCACCGCAGCATACTTTTTTTGATTGTTGTGAAACATTTAAAAATCAATACACCGAAGCTGCAACAGCCTTTGATCAGTATCTGCTCTTCTTGAAAAGAACTCTGTTTGACTATGTGGATAACGAGCTTAAAAAGAAAAAGCGTGAGCACAACATCCGCTCGTTTGATGATCTGCTGGCAGACATGCACCGCGCGCTCAAACGGGGGGAGGGTTCTTTAGCCAGGGCCATCAGGAATAAATTCAAGGCCGCGCTTATTGATGAATTCCAGGATACCGACCCCGTGCAATACGATATTTTTAACTCCATCTTTGGCTCCGGGGAGCATATTCTGTTTATGATCGGTGACCCCAAACAGGCAATCTATAGCTTCCGTGGCGCAGATGTTTTTGCCTACATGAAAGCTGCGTCGAAGGTAAAAGACGACTATACACTCACCACGAACTGGCGATCAGGCGCCGGCCTTATCAAAGCAATAAACACCATATTTTCGCGACCAGAGGCTTCGTTTGTTTTTAAGTGGATAGAGTTCAATGAAATTAAACCGGCTGACAGCAGCAAACAGGAACTAGTAATGTTATCCGGATCAGCCGAGCCTCCTCTGCATATCTGGTTTATTGACCGGCAGTATGCTGACAAAGAAGATGGCACTATCAATAAAGGTTCTGCTGAACTGCTCATTGCACGAACCGTAGCTGCAGAAATATTGAGACTGGCGGTGCTCGGGCAACAGGGAAAAGCACAGATTGATAACCGTGCGCTCTGCCCGGGGGACATTGCCGTGCTGGTGCGCAAAAACCGACAGGCGCGGATGGTACAGGAAGAGCTTCAGCTTCTTTCTATCCCCAGTGTTCTCTACGGCGCGGAGAGCATTTATGTTTCACCTGAGGCAGAAGAGGTTGAGCGTGTTATTGCAGCTATAGCAGAGCCTGGTAGTGAGACAAAAATCAAGGCTGCGCTGGCTACTGATATGTTCGGACTTTCAGGAAACGATCTCTATGCCCTTACCGGGAACGACACGGAATGGGAAATGCGTCTTGTCCAGTTTCATCAGTACCACGATCAATGGGCACTGCACGGTTTTATCAGGATGTTCCGTCAACTCCTAAAAGAAGAAGGGGTGCGCAAGCGGCTGCTATCATACCGGGATGGGGAACGGCGCATGACCAATCTGCTGCACTGCGCAGAAGTTTTACACCGTGCAGAGAACGAACAAAAACTTGGTATAAAAGGCCTTATTACATGGTTTGCTGAAAAGCGCAATGATGACAATACCTCTGAAGAAGATCAGATACGTCTTGAGACTGATGAGAACGCAGTAAAACTTATTACCATACACCGGAGCAAGGGGCTTGAATATCCCGTTGTGTTTTGTCCCTTTGCCTGGGACAGCTCAAAAATTAAAGACGATCAATTTTCATTTCATGACCCGGCACATGATGACCGTCTGACTCTTGACCTTGGTTCCGGTGTCGAAGAGAACAGAATACATGCCGCTACAGAGCAACTGGCAGAAAATGTGAGACTCCTGTATGTGGCATTGACACGCGCAAAATACCGCTGCTATCTTGTCTGGGGAAAGATTAACGGGGCTGAGACCGCAGCTCCTGCATACCTTTTTCATCAGCCCAAGACTTTTTCATCACGCAACATAACTTATGAACTGGGACAACGAGTAAAAGGCTTAAACTACGAGGAGATGCTGAGCGAAGCAGGAGCTTTGCAAAAGGCCACAGACAGTATCAGGGTGAGCCATCTGCCCGTTCTCCCTGGGAAACCATACGTGTCCCCGGATGTATCACCTGATGTGCTTGCGTTTCGGCGCTTTACTACCGGAACCATCGAGCAGGACTGGAAGCTTGCCAGCTACTCGTCACTGATATCTGCAAAAAGTTATCGTGCAGATCAGCCTGATTATGACCGGGTATATGACCTGACCGTCATGCAGAAGCCGGCTCCCGCTGGTACGGATATTTTCAGCTTTCCCCGGGGAGCACACTCCGGGAGCTGCATACATGAAATATTTGAACAGGTTGATTTCAGCCTTGCAGACGCTGCGCAGGCCCGGCAGATCATAGGAGATACGCTGGGGCGTTATGGTTTTGAAATGCGCTGGCAGGACACCCTGTGGCAGATGGTGCAACAGGTGCTCTTCATGCCGCTTGAG
>CAIYCZ010000623.1 GCA_903924805.1 uncultured delta proteobacterium
GGGAGCATCTTTGCGCTGGAACAGGTAAGTTTTGCAGATGCCGGGCAGTTGCTGCCGGAATGCAGCTTGAGAATCAAAGATTACCTGGGGGAGATGGAAAAATATTTTCACATCAAACATGCGCATCCGGTGCGGGGCGCACGCAAACGGTCATTTTTTGAAAAGCTTGCCATCAAGTACCGTCTGCCGGAGGCTTTGTTTCCCCTTTTGACATGGATGGACATAAACCGGACTAAAAAGCTCACCCCTGCACAGCTTGCTCAGTATCCGTATGTTGATTATTTTTTTTACGGCGTTTTAAAAGGATAGCCCCTTGCAGACCGGATGGGTCAGCGCACGGGGCGCACTGATATAATCGGGTTGCGAAATTAAAGCTGATGAACATAAAAATACTCAATCCGGTGCCGATTGATTTTTGGCAGCAAATAGCCGGGCAGTGCTCCTGGGCGACGTTCTTTCATACCCCTGGATGGTCATCTGTGCTGACAGAGACATTCCCGGAATTTACCATGGAGAGCATCGGTTTTATTACCCAGAGCGGTGCCCGCGGTGTAATACCGTTTCTCGCGGCGGAGAAAAAACGATTATTCAAAACCATAAAAAAGTATCGCTCAATGGAGCCGGGTGTGTATGGCGGCATTATTGCAGACGGGGAAATCGGTCAGGAGGAGATCGATTATATCATTCAGTACATCACGTCGATGAAACATACCGAGGGCAGAATTATCGGCAATCCGTTCAAGAACTTTGCTTTTCCCCCGCCGCTGGTAAAGAAAGAGATGAGTACCTACATCCTTGATCTGTCTCCGGGGATTGATGCGATCTGGAAAAAATTCGGCAGGGGACAGAAGAGTAACATTATGCAGGCAGGGAAAAAAGGCGTCACAATACGGCGCGCTGAGTCGCTGCAGGACATAGAGCACTACGGTGCCATATATGACGATACCCTGGAGCGATGGGGAGAGAAAGCGACCATTCGCTTCCCCCAGGCACTGTTTACAAATTTGTTCCGTACGTGTGATCCCCATAGCACATTCTGGCTGGCTGAAAAGGAAGGCCGGGTCATTGCCGGGATTCTGGTATTGCAGTGGAGCGACAATTTGATTTACTGGCACGGGTGCTCGCTGCAGGAATTCTTTAAGTATTATCCCAACAATCTGCTGCATTATACGGTTATACAGTGGGCCTACGAGAACAATGTGCGCTATTATGACATGGGACCAAGTTTAGGCATGGAGGGGCTGCTGAAGTTCAAAAAGTCCTTCGGCGCGGAAAATGTTCCCTTTTCAGCATACAGATGGGGAAAAAGCTGATCACCGGCGCCTGCGGTTAAAAAAACGTTTATATCTTCCCTGTCTTCAGGGGCCAACAAGTTTTTCTCTTTTTTTGATGGTGAATCAGGGTCGCTTGCGTGGACAGGGTGCGCAGGGAAACTTTGTAGACCGCATCGTTATGAATCATTTAGCCCTGTATCGCTGATGTTGAATACCTAAGTCCTGAGTGAGTAAATTCGTCATCGAATTTATGAATCGAAGGACTAAGTGTGCTCTTGCTTCAGAATATGAAGTACTGAGAAACTGATTTTTTACGCTCATTAAAATTTTCACATAGACAATGAAACCTCCTGTAGGGTATTATTGAAATCTGATGGATCACGGTCAATCCGAAGAATACGGCTTCATTCAGCAGTTTAATAGTGCTCCGCATTGATGTAAGTGTTCATGAATATCCAGACAGAAAATGAAATTCCGGAAAGCATACATGCATATGTCAGGCAAAGGCTTCTGCAGCGTCTCGGCCTTGCGCGAAAACAGTTCCATCTTAAAGCAGTCAATGCCGGCATTCACAGCAAAGTCTTTTTCCTGGACGTTGAGGGTGAACTGCCTTTGGTTCTGAAAATTATTCCCAAGAGGGAGCGCTTCCGCACCATCGTAGCGTGCTCGCGGCATCTTGCGCACCAGGGAGTTTCAGTGCCACAAATCATTTGCGCGGATGAAGACAGCAGATTTATTAACCGGCGTGGAATGCATGTCATTTGTGAAGAACGGATTCCCGGGGAAACAATAGAAAACGCGAAACGATCCCCGGAGTTGATCCGGCTTATAGCTGAGTTCTTTTCACGGATGCACGCTACTACGCGAGACACCTGGGGCAGTATCTATGCGGGCAAACAGCGGGGGCTGTTTAACTATCTTTATGAAAAGAGCGAGCGCAAAGTACAGGGCTGGTGTGTCATCGATAACACCGTGCCGCAGCGTTTGCAAAAAAAAATCCTCGCGGCACTGACATCATGGAAATCGGCAATCAGCCACATTGGTGTATTCAGTCTATCTCATGGAGATCCAAATCCCAACAACATAATTATAAGCACCGGCAGCAAGAGGCTTTTTCTTCTCGACACCGGAACGATACGATATTTTCCCCGTGCAATTGATTATTATATGCTGCAGGGTTTTTATTGTTTCAACAACAAAGAGTACGAGACTGTTTTTGACGCAGCATATTTCCGCGCCATATCCGACGAAGAACAACACGCCTTCAGCGCAACAAGTGGTTTTTTCAAACTCTACGTTTTAATCCTGTTCATGCATGACCTTGTAACCCAGTTTTCCAGAATTGCTAAAGACAATCCCTATTATGAGGAATTTATGACATTAATGCCCCAGGTACAGCACGCCATTATTGAGATTGTAGAAGCATGAACAGGCTGCGCGGGGATACGGGAAGACCATAATGCACCTTATTGCCCACTCGCTCCACACATATCTCTTCCGCACGGGGAGCTGGATATACAGCCAGCTTAAGAACGTAAAAAACTTTGACTCCCTGGTCATTGCCACCCGCAAGCAGAACCTTGATGTATTTCCCTGGGATGATACCTATTTTATCTGTGACCTTGCGCCGCTCAATCGTTTTTTTCAGCGGGAATACGCAAAACGGACTGATTTTTACTACCCCTTTTTTTATAAAGTATTAAAACAGAGACAGCCTGTTCTTCTTCAGTCACATTTCGGGAACCGCGGGTATTTTGATCTGAAATTAAAGGAAAAACTGAAGATACCCCAGGTCACCACCTTTTACGGTCATGATGCATCCATGATGCCTCAGGATGTAAAGTGGCGCATCCGCTATAAGGAACTGTTTGCCCGCTGTGAGCTCATGCTTGCTGAAGGCAACCATATGAAGAAAACGCTGGTGGAACTTGGCTGTGAGGCATCAAAAGTGGTGGTGCAGCACCTGGGGGTTGATCTGGAAAAGATACCGTTAATCCCCAGAAAATTGGAACGTGATAGAAAAATTAAAATCCTCATCGCCAGCACCTTTCGGGACAAAAAGGGCATCACCTATGGCCTGGAAGCATTTGCTAAAATAGCTTCTGTTTATAAAAATGTTGAGCTGACGCTGATCGGTGATGCCGGGAGGAGCCAGCGGGAGGTTGAATACAAAAAAGAGATACTGGGGGTTATCGCAGATAAAAATCTTTATGATAAGATAAACTACCTGGGGTTTCTGCCATATCCGGAATTTATTGAAGAGTCCAAGAAGCATGATATATTTCTGGCGCCCAGCATGCGCGGCTCTGATGGCGAAACAGAGGGCGGCGCACCGGTTACCCTTATTGAGATGTCAGCCTATGGGATGCCGGTGGTCTCAACCCAGCACTGTGATATACCGGAAGTAATTCTTGACAACAGGAGTGGTTTTTTAGTGGCCGAAAAAGATGTGGATGGATTAGCACAGCGGCTCGAGTTCCTGATTACGCATCCTGAAAAATGGGAAGAGCTTGGAATGGCTGGACGGCGGCATGTTGAGGAAGAATATGATGCCAGAAAGCAGGCGGCAAAGCTTGAGGAGATTTACTTGAAGCTTGTTTAAATCAGGGGAAAACGATTCTCAATTATTGCTGGTCACTTCCCGTGGAAACCCAGCTGCAACAGCATTCCCAAAATAAAAATAAAAAATTTAAAAGCAAACGACATTCCGGGTGATACTATCCAGCCCGGCAGAATCAAGGCAAAGAGGCTTTCGCAGACAATATAGGAGCCAATAAGCGCTGTTCCAAAAATTATGAATTCACCTGACAAGACCACAAAGGCAAGTCCCGCAACA
>CAIYCZ010000624.1 GCA_903924805.1 uncultured delta proteobacterium
AAATTGAAATTCAAAATAAGGAAGAAATAAAATCTTATCTATTAAATAAATTCCCTAAAAAGTTTACGCAAGATTCTAACCTCATTTTTGTATGGGAGTGTGCTCAGCTGGATGGGGTAGAAAATCTTGTACTAAAGAATAATAAACTTACGCTCAAGCATATTGAATATAACTTCCCGGAGGAAATTAACTATTGTGTTCTTATGCCTATACCTGAAAATCAGAGTCTTAAATATCGAGTTATTAAAGAACAGGGAAGAGGTGAGGTGCGTATTGTTGCGTATCCAACTGCACAGAATGATTTTTCTTTAGTAATAAAAGTTGATGACGGCCCTTACCCTTCATATGATTTCTACAGATTTTATGTTGTAGCAGATAAAAACTACCAGTAACTTCATTTGTTTTTTATAGTTTTGCGTTATGTTTGAAATGAAAATGGCGAAGCCATTGCTGACTCCGCCATTTAAGGGTATTATGCTTCGTAAAACCCCGCAATTATTAAGGAGTAAGAAAAAGTTACTATTATCTCAAAAACAGTAAAACGAATTTCGAGCATGTAATATGGCTATCTTCCTAACAAGAAGGCTGAATTGCAGAACTGGACTATGAAAATATTGCTTCTCAATCCGCCAACGCTGGACAATAAAAAATTCATTCGTGAAGGCCGCTGCACCCAGGAGCAGGGTGTCTGGGCGACCCTCTGGCCGCCGGTATCGCTCACCACCATCGGCGCTCTCCTGGAACAGGATGGTCACGAGGTGCAGATACTTGACTGCGCTGCCTCCGGCATGAGATGGGAAGAGATGGGTGCACGCATAGAGAAATTTTCTCCCGGTCTTGTTATCTGGAGCACCGGGACGCCGTCCATAGAAAATGATGTACAACTTGCTGCTGTTATAAAAGAATTCAACCGCCTGACCGTTACTGCTGTTTTCGGGACCCATGTTACCGTGCTTGACCGGCAGTGTATGGAGGCGTTCCCCGCTCTTGACTGCATTATCAGAAACGAGCCGGAGGCCACTGCACGTGAGCTTGCCCAAAAGCTTCAGGAAGGAAATCCGTATGAAGAGATTGCCGGCTTAACTGTTCGAACTGCTGCCGGCCGGATTATTTCCAATCCGGCACGGCCTTTTATCGAAGATCTTGATACGCTCCCGTATCCGGCATGGCATCTCATTGATATCAATTTATACAAACTTCCCTTCAGGAGTGAACCGTTTTTAATTGTCGCACCGCTGCGGGGATGCCCGTTCAACTGCAGTTTTTGCACCTGCCAGACCTATTATGGTAAAAAGTTGCGCAAGCGCTCTGTTGAAAACGTGATAAAAGAGATTGAATATGATATGGTGCGGTTTGGAGTGAACAATTTTTTCTTCTGGGCAGAGACTTTTGTGGTTGATAAGCACTATGTGGAAAAGCTCTGCCGCGCAATTATTGAAAAAGGGCTCACTATTTCATGGACGTGCAACAGCAGGGTAGATACCGTTGATGCTTCGCTTCTGAAGCTGATGGCACGGGCCGGCTGCTGGATGATAAGCTACGGCATTGAATCGGCAGAGCAGAAAATTCTTGATGGTGTTGACAAGGGAACAACGGTGGAACAGGCGTATAATGCGGTGCGCTGGACACGGGAGGCTGGTATAAAATCAGTGGCGCATTTTATTATGGGTCTGCCGGGTGAGACACAAGAGTCAATGGAACAGACCATAGCCTATGCACGAAAGCTGGGGCTTGATCTGGCACAGTTTTACTGCGCGGTGCCATTTCCCGGGAGCCGTCTTTATGAACGGGCAGTCCGCGAAGGGTGGCTCGGAGATTCTGACTTCAGCCATTTCTGCCAGGATAATGCGGTGATGGATCTGCCTACCGTCTCAGCGCTGTCGGTAATTCAGTACCGGGCCCGCGCGTATCGCCGGTTCTATTTTAATCTGCGCAACGGTTTCCAGGTATTAAAACTTATGAGCTTGAAGGATGCAGGGAAAGCAGTGCGTACTGCAGTTGACTTTCTAAACTGGACGAAGTAAGAGAAATGCGGAATGCGAATTGCGGAATACGGAATAAAATAAATGAGGAATTGGGAATTCAGATTGCTGAGTGAGTTGAAACATAAGATATG
>CAIYCZ010000625.1 GCA_903924805.1 uncultured delta proteobacterium
AAAAAGTGATTCAAAAAAAGTTGCCCCGGGAAGTTTACAATGCCTTGAAGAGTGTGGTCGGGGAGCAGTGGATTTATGAGCAGCGCTCGGTGGTGGAGACCTACAGTAAGCTTTCCATTGAGGGTTTTAGTTATATTAAAAAGCATGAGAAAGATCCTCATGTACTGCCGGCGTGCGTGGTGCTTCCCGCATCAACGGAAGAGATTCAGACCATCGTGCGGATTTGCAACCGCTACCACGTTCCGTTTATTCCCTTTACCAACGGGCAGGTATTCTGTAATCCCACGACGTCGGATCCCACGCTGATCATCCACCTGTCGCGTATGAATAAAATCATTCATATTGATGTGGAAAACATGAATGCCACGCTGGAGGCGTATGTTGATTATGGGCAGCTGCAGTCTGAGACGATGAAGCGGGGGCTGTGGAATGGCGGCAGCCCTCTGGCAACGTCTCTCTGCAAACTCGCTTCACAGTTTGCCTTTGCCGGGCTGTGGCAGACAGACTTAAAGTACGGGCTGTTCAGCCGAAACATTGTGAGCGTCAAAATGGTGCTTCCTGATGGGGAAATTCTTACCACCGGATCACGCTGCATACCAAAAGCCGGTGATTTCTGGGAATATGGTCCGGGGCCGGACCTGCTCGGGCTGCAGCGGTCGGGTATTGGCACCAACGGCATTGTAACAGAAATTACGGTCAAACTTCATTCGTGGGTTGGAGACAAGGCATTCCCGGAGTTCCCGGCGGGGAGGCCCAGTTTAGCTGACGTGCATGACCCGAAATATGACAATCCGCCTGCGGCCTTGAAAAACCATAAACTCTACTGGGTTGAATACAAGGATTTTAAATCGCAGATTAAGGCAATGCGGGAGATTGCCCATTCCGGTATAGCTATTGGACTGAATGCTACCGGTGTGTATTCAGCATTTTATTGTTCACAAACTCAGGACATGACGGTCGAGCGCTGCAAAAATAAATTTTTCCCCGACTGGAACAACTATATCATCCTTGCCAACACCAGTTCGGATAAGCAGATCGAATATGAGGAAAAGGTTCTCCAGCAGATTATCCAGGAGCATGGCGGCACATTCCTTTCAGAAACCTATAAGCCGGAAGTGCTTGAAGCCCTCAAGCCATGGAATTATGACTGCATACGGCATTCCACCGGATACCGGATGAATCGCAAGATGTATGCTAATGCATGGCTGCCGCAGGGGCCGTTAGATAATGCATTCAAGACTTCGCGCGAGTGGAAGAAGGCGCTTGAGATGTTTGGCGAGGTTGACATAACCGACCGGGGCGGTGCGGATGACACTCCGTTTATCTATGCGCTTCAGCGCGGCCATTTCTGTCTGTTCGAGACCGATAACTATCCGGATCCAACGCTGCCGGACGAGATCAAGAAAGCAGCAGGCTTTGGGATTTATGGCGCTGCTACATTTATAAAACATGACATGGGGCCCATGCTGATGGCGTTTTTAAATGTAGAGCCGTTCACCACCATGTTCCCGGAAGCCGGTCCCAATGGGCATTTGTTCATGAGGAAGATCAGGAAGGTGTTTGATCCCAACGGGGTGGCCTCGCCGGGGCGCCAGGTTTTTACCGAGGAGGAATGGCAGCAGTTCCCGAAGGAATACAAGAATATGTTTAACCAGATGCGCGCACTGCAGGGACTGGG
>CAIYCZ010000626.1 GCA_903924805.1 uncultured delta proteobacterium
CCTGCCGGACATATTATAGGCTACCGTAGAAAATGCCTGAGCATTATCGCTTCCTTCTCCATAAATAGTGAGAGATGTAGAACTTGTCTTCTTCGCAGCACTTTTAAACAGCAGGTAGGCGCTCGCAATTGTTGCCCCCTGGGGAATTGCAACGTTCTGAAACCGCATGCCTACCACCTGGTCATACGTGCCGCTATTTATGAGGTCCAGAATGGTGGATGTCCTGTCCATAGCACCGTTGGTGGTGCGCTCTTCAGCATCGTCTGAGGACTGGCTGACCCTGACCTCTACTGTCTGGCTGGTGGTACCGCCCGCATACGGATCGGTAATCTCTTGTCCATCGGCAATCCATGTGCCGTAGGCGGCATAATTCATACTGCCGGAGTTATCAAGGATAATGAGGATATTGGGCGGTGTGGCATTGACCTGGAAGATGGGGTAGTTGGTGTAGGTCGAAATATTCGGCTCAACGCACAACCCCTGCGAACACAGCAGAGCAGAAGCACAAAGGACGCATACTGCATATAAAAATTTTTTCATAATGACACCTCATGGAGTAATGAGCGATCAGCGATGAACAGTCATCGCGTAAAAAAGCTGCCTGTTTTCCTATTGCCGCGGCACATAACCATATCCGACAATAACTTCCGAAACAGGGGTTGCCTGATTGATGGTGCCGTTTGCCAGCCGAAGCGCTCTTACAAATCTGTTATTCCCCGTGTCCCAGGCTGGCACGGTGCCAACGCAATCCATATTGTAAACAATTTTATGCGTGCTGACACCCAGCCCCTCGCTGCCCGCGGCGAACTCAACGCCGCCGCCGACAATATAGCGAACCGCTATTTTATCTACATCAATATCAACGTTATACTGGTTACCAATCCTCATCTCAATATCCGGGGATGCCTCTACCGTATCATTCTGATGATCTTTATTCCACGTCCCATAGCCCGCAGGGTAATCATCCCTGCCCTCCAACAAAAAATCACCGTCTATTATTTTGATATAACTATTTTCTGCCAGGTCGGCAAACTTCTCATTATTTGCCCATGCCCCATAGGCATCCTTTTCAATCAAAGCCTCAGCGCCAACCACATAACCCGACTCAGCCTGGTAAAATGTTTCCTTGTGCACCCGCTCATTGCCGGCAAGGTCAACCTCGGTAGTACTGGTCATCATCGCTGCTACTCCGATTATGCTGCAAATAGCAAGCATAAATATTGCCATGACCAATACAAACCCTTCTTCATTTCTCAGTGGAGCATACGCTTTTTTCATACAATTTCTTCCTCAGGAAAAGATGTTTTGCAACTGCCTACATATGGGAAGAGACCATAAACACAAGGGTGCTCGTTTTTCCCTCGGCTGTTGCTTCAATTTTTATTGTTGTCGTATTAGCTAAAGGAGAACCTGCGTCTATATACCAGTTCACCGTATAGCCGCTGCCTGCGGTAAGCGGAATTTGCGATTCATCAAATTCTTCTCCGATGGGAGGCTTCAAACCCCAGGACTTCAACTGAGCTTTTAACGTCTCCATGCTGCTGCACGGCACCTCCAGCTTGGTGAAGGTGCCGGCCTGCGCATGAGTGTCCAGCGCTGCAAGTTTCTCATAGCCGATATAATCCTGGGTCCCGCTTTGAAAATTCTCTTTGCTGAAATTAACCAGCCATTCCATCCATCCTTCAGCGCCTGCGGTCTTTTCGGTCAATCTCCCCGCAAAAGCATTGCCCTGCAGCGCCTTGGTCTGCATGGCTGCCACACTTAACAGGCCGATAGCCAAAACTACCACTGCAATCATGACTTCTATAATGCTGAAACCGGATTCTTTTAAAACAGGCATTTTGAGTACTCCTTTATAAATGCTGGAATCTTTATCACTGCAGTCCCATATTCCGGCACCTGATGTGGGTAATCAGCACTTTGCGCCGATACTGGTCAGCAAATGGTCCCCACATATTTTCTTCTGTATCATGTTCAGGATTGGATGCCGGAAAGTATGTGTTTGCATGCTGTACGCTGCATGCATCACTGCCCAGTGTGCATGCTGCCGCAGGCGGATGATACGTGTATGTTCCTTTTACCGTATTGCCCGTCCTTACCAAAAGTGAAACATCGATTGAGCGAATATCGCCGGGGCTGGCC
>CAIYCZ010000627.1 GCA_903924805.1 uncultured delta proteobacterium
CTGACTTATTTCTTGCAAGGTATAATGTGTTTACTATTTGTAAACAAGATGGATCTTATTCAGATATAAAATAGATAGAAAATCTGTAACTGCTCAGGCATAAGTTTTAGAAGCACGAAAACATTGTCAAAATCGTAAAAGCCGTGCACAATCGAGATATGGAACCGCTACGACTGCCAAGTGACGAAGAAATTGGGGCTGCCTATGATGAAGGGAAAGAGGCTGTCATTGGCCTATTTCGGAATAGTCTGGGGCAGATGGCAATACGCATGCAGGCATTGGAAGACCGCCTGGCCAAGAACAGTCACAACAGCAGCAAGCCGCCATCGAGTGATGGATTGGCCAAACCGGCTCCGCACAGTTTGCGTAAACGTCATGGCAAGAAAAGTGGTGGTCAGCCGGGACATAATGGCAACACCTTGAAAGCAGTAGAGCGCCCCGACCACTTTCTGGTTCATTCGGTGAGGCAGTGCAGTTACTGCCAGGCCGGTTTGGAAGAAGTGGAAGCGAGCGGTCACGAGAAGCGGCAAGTCTTTGATGTGCCGCGGGTGCAGATTGAAGTGACAGAACACCAGGCGGAGATCAAGCACTGCCCGCATTGTGGAAAAGTGAGCAAAGCAGCTTTTCCAATGGGTGTGACGCAACCGGTGCAGTATGGGCCTGAGATCAAGGCGCAGGCGGTCTATTTCAACCAATATCAACTACTGCCGTTGGAAAGGACAGCTGAGGTCTTCGAAGAACTGTATGGGCAGGGGCTGTCCGAAGCGACCATCTTGGAAGCCTGCCAGGAAGTTGCCGGGCAGATTGAACCAGGCAACGCCGCCATCAAAAAGCACCTGACCGAGAAGGAAGAGGTGGTGCATTTTGATGAAACGGGCGGCCGGGTGGAAGGCAAGCTGCAGTGGTTGCATTCGGCGAGCACGGCATTGTTGACCTACTATGCGATGCATGCCCGGCGAGGAAAACCGGCCATGGATGCGATCGGAATCCTACCTGACCTGAAAGGCCGTGCGATCCATGATGGCTGGAAGCCCTACTTCAAGTACCCTGTCATGCACGGACTATGCAATGCTCATCACTTACGCAGATTGAAGTTCCTGGAAGAGTGTTACCCGCAAGCCTGGGTGACCGAGCTGGCTGATCTGCTTGTGGAAATGAAAGCAGCCGTGGATACGGCCCAACAGGCCTCCCTGACTTGCCTGAACCCAAAGCAATTGACAGACTTCGATCACTGTTATGATCGTTTGGTGGAACAAGGGTTACAGGCTAATGCTCCGCCGGAACGGCCAGAAGATCAGCCGAAAAAGCGGGGGCGGATCAAACAAAGCCCGGCCAAGAACCTGCTGGATGAGTTCCAGGGCCACAAAGAGTTTGTGCTGGCTTTTATGTACGATTTTAAGGTTCCGTTTGATAACAATCAGGCGGAACGCGATATCCGCATGATGAAAGTGAAACAGAAAGTGTCCGGATGTTTTCGCTCCAAAGAAGGCGCCGATCTTTTTTGCCAGATCCGAGGCTACATCTCAACCGCTCGCAAGAATAAACAGCGGACCTTGGATGTTTTACGCCTGGCTCTAGCCGGGTCACCTTATTTGCCTTCTTTTGTCTCAGGTGCCTGAGCAGTTACTATTTTTGTAACTATAACAGGTAAATACAGAATGGGAATTGTTTTTAGTGCATCTGCCAAACACCCAATACCAATATCTGTTGCATATTCACCGGCTTTTTCATA
>CAIYCZ010000628.1 GCA_903924805.1 uncultured delta proteobacterium
AGCGATGTAAAGGGGCTGGAATTTTTTCACGGCCTGACTGACCCGGAGATTGAAAAGATTATCTCATGCTGCCGTCTGCGGGAATATGTTAAAGAAACGACAGTTCTTATTGAAGGAAAGAATCAAAAGGTCCTTTCCATAATTTATTCCGGTCAGTTTAAGATCGTCAAGGCCATTACTGACATGGAAAGTAAGATAATTACTACCATCTCTGATGGTGAAACCTATGGCGAGATGTCATTTTTTGACTCTAAACCTCCCTGTGTTTCTGTGTTAAGTACCGAAGACTCTAAAGTGATGGAGATGGAAGAATCGGACTTTAATGAACTGCTGGATGAAAGCCCGCAGCTTGCGGTGAAGATATTAAACCAGTTGTTAAAAATTATGAGCTCTCGCATACGGATACTGAATGAGCAGGTGGCGGCTCTTGGAAGCTGGGTTGTGCAGGGCAGGCGGCACATAGAAGATAAATAAATAACTGAGTAGCTGCATTTATTAATTGCAGGGGAGTGTGTGGCAGATAGTTGTGTGGTAGTCAAACGGGTTTTTTAAATCAAGTCTAATATCTTTTTTGAAGCCTTCCTCTCTGCTCTTTATTATACACAGCATATGTGCACGGTTAATTATATCTTGCAGCGACCCGGTATAAATATTCCCCAGCACTGCCGTATGAAACTCGCAGGGTCTTACATCGCCCAGGGGAGTAATATTAAACCGGCCGCGACAGAACAGGTCAATACCTGCCTCTGTATCCTTTTCTGTTACCTTATGCAGGTCAGTAACCACCGATCCTCCCGCCATTTTGAACTGGTACAGTTTCCTGTATAGTTGCTCTAATTCCTCCGGCTCCGGTAAAATATCAGGATTATTTTTTGCCCTGCCAACCGGTATCAAGCCATTGAAATGCACAATAGCATTATACTGAGCCCCCAGTTTAATGATCTCATCAATCTCGGGTATTACCCCCTTCCACAGGGTGACAATAATTTCCTTAGGGACGTCACGGGAGCGATCCATGGTCTGCACGAGATTTTCAAATGCACCGGGGAAGCACCGGTATGTATCATGGGTGTCGCCAATGCCATCCATCCCGAAGACCAGTATAGATTTATTTTTAATCTGCTGAAGCTGCTCGTCTGAGATAGGATACCCTGAGGTAGTAATAAAAACCAGGAAATCATGTGCCGCTTCCTGAACCATGGCGGGAAGGGCAGGGTGGAGAAACGGCTCGCCGCCGGAGAAGATAAGACAGTCAAACAAGCCTTTTGCCTGTCCAATGATTTCACGTACTTTCTCCAGACCCAGTTCACCCTTTTTCGGAAAGTTCCCATAGCAGTGCCGGCATTTGTAAAGGCATCTGCCGGTTATTTCAATCTCGAGAAAGCGTGCGTTCATGACAGATTATCTCATGGTTGTCTTTATTATTTTAATAAAAGCCTTACCGTACCGTATGTTGTTCCATAATTGCTAATTATAGCATAATTACGGGGCTGATTAATTATTATTGAGATGTGTATATGGCTGGTAAACAGGCACATTAAGTAGTTTACATAAAGTGAGGGATAAGAAAAAAGTTGAAAAGAAGAAGAAAATGCGATACGTATTCATGATGCATAAAGCTGCTATTTTAAAAGCTGCACAGAGACCTAATGGATACCTCTGTGTCCACGGTGGTTATGAAAATGAATCTGAATCTGTTGAGTCAAAGGAGGACTAATGGGGAAAATCAGCCGTCAGCAGTCAAGCAAA
>CAIYCZ010000629.1 GCA_903924805.1 uncultured delta proteobacterium
AACCTGCCATCGGGATGACGATTTTCAGGGTATTTGCCATTTTTCTCTCCGCTTGTGATGGTTTACACAGTTATTGTACCTAAAAAAGTGACCTTGGGGATCAGATACTATTGGCAAACTCATCAGTCCCCTTCCCGGTCTTTTTCTTGGGCTATTCCGCCCTGATTTTACCCGCCTGCCCGACCAGCCAGGCTTCCAACTCGGGCATCTTCTCGCTCAAGCGCGCCCCCGCCACGATTGGGATCCAGCGCCGGTACTCGTCCCACCCTCCCGCTCTCAGGCGGAAGTATTCGCGCAGGTAGGCGGCGTGGAGAATTGTCAGCGCCGCTCCCTGAATCGGGTTGGGAATCTGCCCGCAGGCAACCGCCCCCTCGAAAATAACCGTCGTGCGGGCCACATCGGCCAGCGGATTGCCGCGCGCGGAGTCGATCCAGTCGATGACGCGCGCTTCGTTCCCGTGTACCAGCACATTGGCCGGGTGGAAGTCGCCATGACAGACCCGCTCGCCGTCCGGCATGGAGGCGACTGCCGCCAGCAGGGATTCTTTCAACGGCGCGGGGAGCGCATCGGCGTGGTTGAGCTTGTATGCCAGTTTTTTATCCAGCGGGGGGACATCGGCGGTGAACACGCAGCTATGCATCTGCGCGTGGACCTGGGCGATCTGCCGGGCATACGCAAACAGCTTCCACGGCTGGCGCGAGAGCAGTTCCAGCATCGGTTTTCCCTCCACCCGCTCGTAGACCAGGCCATTACGCCCCTCCACGCGAACGATTTCTCCCACCGCCGGGGCCTGCACCCCGCTCTTGTGCACCGCCCGCCCGATGCGCTGCTCATACTGGATGTCTTCCAGCGCGAACCAGTCCTGGAACAGCTTGAGCACCTGGCCGTTTTCCCAGGCGTATACATCCGCAGTCCGTCCGCGGGCGAGGGGGTGAGGGGGGAGGATGGGCATAGAGCCGATAGGGGATGAGCAGAATATGAGATTTTATGCTGCTTGAACAAAACGGCTATATCGCCAAGTGAGAGACTTTTGGCTCGGCCATTGATTGCGAGAAGTTGGCAAAACCAACCTGGATTTATGTAACCCCTTTATCCCATGCTGTAGCACTGGGCCATCTTCTTCATGCAAAATATCTTCACGAACCTGGATAATATAGTCTGGCGTTACACCCAAGATAAAGCTGTCATAGGCTGCATGATGGAGTTTGCAAAGAGAAATGCCATTATTTATTGTGGGTTCGCTTTCTGGCAAATTATCTGGAATGATATGCGCGGCATCAAGTAATTCTCGATGTTTCAAGCGACAGAAAGCACATTGCGACTGGTAAGCGGCCAGAACTTTTTCTCGAAAGCTGCGTTGGTGCAATCTAACCTTAACGGTGGCTGTCAAATAAGCGCGCCGCGCATCAGAAACTTCTGCAATTTGCCGTGAAATGCTTGTTGCAGTGTATTCAAATGCTGGCACAGCATCATCGACTGCTACTTTGAAGGTCAAACTACTTTCATCGTCCCCAATGATATAAACAGGCCATGTAGCGAGGTATTTTCCCGGTTCAATCCCATGAAAATAAACTAATGGGCGTTTCTGCTCAAAAACTTTGCGTAATCCCACATTATCACGATGATTCGGGTCTGTTCCGCGGTAACGATAAATTAGAAAATTGTCTTTTCCGAAATAATCATCATAGGG
>CAIYCZ010000630.1 GCA_903924805.1 uncultured delta proteobacterium
CGGTAAGAATTTTGTGGGTATAAGTCTGGTGTCCCACATCCCATATCAGCTTGTCCTCGGGAGCATTAAACACATAGTGGAGGGCAATGGTGAGCTCAACGACACCGAGGCTGGAGGCAAGGTGTCCGCCGGTCTTTGAGATGGTCTCGACAATCGTCTCGCGGATCTCCTCAGCCAGTTGCGGAAGCTGCTTGATGGTCAATTTTTTCAGGTCTTCAGGAACATTAATCCCGTCCAACAGTCGTTCCATAATATTTTTTCTCGCAATAATGTGCCGCACCGTGCGCATAGTGAAGTTAAGGAGTGCGGGAGTCAGGGGGTGAGAGTTTGACTCCGCAACTCTTCAACTCCTTGACTCAAAAACCATTGTCTATGTGGCGCGCTCTATAATATATTGTCCGATGAGCCTCAGCGGCTCAGCTTTGTCGTCGAACAATTTAAGGGCGTTAAGCGCGTCTTCATACAGGGCCTTTTGCCGCTTTTGCGCTTCCTCCATCCCGCATATGGAAAGATACGTTGCCTTATTGTTTTTCAGGTCACTGCCTGCCGGTTTTCCAAGGCGCTCTGTTGATCCTGAAACATCAAGGATATCATCGGTGATCTGAAAGGCGTGGCCAATGGCCCTGCCATATGCCTCCAGGCAGGCAACCTCATCCGCTGAGCCGCCGGCAAGCTTTGCCCCCAGGAGCACTGATGCAGTGATCAGTCTGCCGGTCTTCCGCGTGTGAATGTAATCAAGAATGCTTTCCTCTATAACCTTTCCCTCAGACTCAAGATCAGCGACCTGCCCGCCAATAAGTCCCCGCGAGCCTGCTGCTTCTGAAAGGATTTGAATTATCTCAAGCATCGTATCCGCCCGGTGCGTTCCATTTCTGCAGCCGCCGGACAGCAGCCTGAAAGCCTCGGTAAGAAGCGCATCCCCTGCCAGAACTGCCAGTGCCTCGCCGAATACTTTGTGGGTAGTTGGCATTCCCCTGCGGTAATCATCATTGTCCATGGATGGCAGGTCATCGTGTATAAGTGAATACGTGTGAATCAGCTCAAGGGCACAGGCCTCTTTGAGCACGGCATCTGCTCTGCCGCCAACAGCCTCTGCAGCGGCAATCGCCAGTATGGGGCGCAGTCGCTTGCCACCGGCAAGCAGGCAGTACCTCATGGCCCGGTGAATGCTCCCGGGGAATTCCTCTGCAGGGGGGATTACCTGCTCAAGTGTTTGGTCAATCAGGAGTCTTTTTTGTTCTAAATATGTTTTTAAGTCAAGCATACGTGAATCTAATAAAGTTTAGAAGTTTAGGAGTGTTGAGTGAAAGAGTTTTAACTCCTCAAACGTTATAACCCCATAACTCTCCTAACTCATTACGCATCATCGCCTTCTTCCGGCTCAAAAGCCTTCCGGTACAGGGTGCCGTTTTCATCCTTGAGGAGGATATCGATTTTCTTCTCAGCCTCATCCAGCCGCTGGGCACACAACCTTGAGAGCTTTATGCCTTCCTCAAACAAAGACAGCGATTCGTCCAGAGAAAGGTTTCCTTCTTCCAGCTTATGAACAATGGTTTCAAGTTCCTGCAAAGCTTCTTCAAATCGTTTTTTTGCCATTATTTTTTCCTGTAAAAATATTCACCGCAGAGCACGCAGAGGGCGCAGAGAATAAAATGTATTAGGAGCGCATTGTATTATATGCTCTTTCCGGTTGAGTTTGTTATTATCAATCTCAGCGGTCTCAGCGATCTCCGCGGTTAATAATTGATTATAGTACGACTTTATCCACAATGCAATACGCTTCCCCTTCGCCCAGCTTCACATCCACCGTGTCTCCGGCATGTAATTGCCGGGCAGCTTTTACCAGTTGTCCGGAAGGGAGCAGCCGGGTAATGCTGTAGCCGCGGTTCAGGATGTTGAGCGGATTTAGATCATTGAGCCGCGCAAAGCAGTTTTTAAGGGAGCTGCCGTTTCTCTCTCTGATAGCCTCCGCCTGGCTATGGAGAGTTCTTGTGAGGTAAAAGATTTTTGTTCTGCTGTTTGCCATGGCAGTGCGCGGCGACCTGACCAGAATCACATCCGCGAAATGGCTGATAGCAGCTTTCTTTTGCCTGATAATGCGCGGCACGGTCTTGACAAGCCGCAGGTGCAGGTCATCACACTGCAGCTGGTAATTTACTATTATTTTTGCCGGATCCTTGAGTTGCCGGGAAAGATAGCGGATGTTATTTTTCTGCTGTTCGAAGTAGTTGGATAGCGCATTCCCCAGGCGGATGCCGTACTGCGAGAGGGTGTGCTTTAATTCTCTTTTGTCTCTGACCACCAGCTCTGCCGCAGCAGAGGGCGTTGGTGCCCGCAGGTCTGCCACAAAATCAGCAATGGTAAAATCTATCTCATGGCCAATAGCAGAGATAACAGGGATGGCTGACTCAAAAATAGCCCTGGCCACCCGCTCCTGGTTGAAAGCCCAGAGGTCTTCAAGTGAGCCGCCGCCACGGGTTACCATGATGACATCTGCTGCCTGAAGATTGTTTACTGTTCTGAGCGCCTGGATGATCTCATCCGGCGCTTCATCGCCCTGGACTTTTACCGGCACTATCAGGATCTCACGGTTTGGAAACCGCCTGTTTAAAATTTTGATAATATCCCGCAGCGCTGCTCCGGTCGGCGATGTGATAATGGCAATCCGTTCAGGAAGAAAGGGCAGGGGCCTCTTTTTATCAGCATCAAACAGGCCTTCCTCCTGAAGCTTTTTCTTGAGCTGTTCAAAGGCAAGCTGCAGAGCGCCTTTTCCTTTCGGCTCCATGGTTTCCACGAGGAGCTGATACTCACCGCGGGGCTCATAGACATTCACCCGGCCGCGGCAGATGACGCGTAACCCGTCTTCCGCAGTAAATTCCAGCGTGCGCTGCTGGGAGCGGAACATGACGGCACGGATCTGGCTCTGGCTGTCCTTGAGCGTAAAATAGTGATGGCCGGATGACGGCGTACGCAGATTGGAAATCTCGCCCTCAACCCAGATATTCGGGAAGAGGGTTTCCAGCGAATCCTTAATCTGCCTGGTTAATTCCGAAACCGTGAATATGAGTCTGTTTTCCATACCGCAGCTATACGTCAACTATGGTTTTGAACCGTATTTAAATTTCCTTAAAAAATGGTGTTATTTTAAAGAAAATATATTATATCAGAAACAGTAAAGATCTATCAATGCAATTCTATTGCAGGGCTTTCCCCCAAAAACCCCCATGCGCATTGCTTATCTCTGCCGCCTACAATTTTTTGGGGAAGTCCCGAATTCTATTGATCTGACGTATAAGCTTAAACGTATTACTGAATGCACGGATTTGTTGTGCTTATAAATTATCCTTATGAGGAGAGATGCAATGAATAATACGGTAGCGATAGTCGGGGCAGGGGTTGGCGGCCTGGGGACGGCAGCGCGGCTGGCATATCTTGGCTATGATGTTAAGGTTTTTGAAAAGCTCTCGCGCTGCGGGGGGCGCAATAATATCATTGAAGACCGGGGATTCAAGTTTGATACCGGGCCCTCGTTTGTGCTGATGCCGGATTTTTTCGAAGAAGTGTTTCACTACTGCGGGGAGAAGCTTGCGGACTATCTTGACTTCATGCCGCTGGACGAGCACTATAAGATATTTTATCCGGACGGCACGGCCCTTACCGTGTACCGGGACAGCGAAAAAACAAAAGAGGAACTGGAAAGGATAGAGAAGGGAAGCAGCCGCGCCTTTGATGCCTTTATAGCAGAGACCGCCCGCATCTACGACACGGTGCGGCCGCTCATGAATAACTGCTATACTAAAAAAGCGCTCATCAATCCGCAGTACTGGCTGCTGATTAAAAAATTAAGAGCCCTTGAGTCATACTGGAAATTCGCCA
>CAIYCZ010000631.1 GCA_903924805.1 uncultured delta proteobacterium
AATCTAGAATCAGAATTATTACCAAAACTCCAAAAGAAGAAATTGTCTCCAGTTGAATACGACCAACTCCTAAATTTCGTTGTTTTATCTCTATATGTATTACAACCTCCTAGACGCAATTTGGACTATCAATACATGGTAGTAGTTAAGCAGTACAATGAGGATATGAGTGATAAATACAATTATCTCTCACTTGATGATTCTGCATTCTATTTTAATAATTATAAAACACGGCAGCAATATTCAGCGGCTGCTAGCAGGAACGGAAAATAAAATCGGTAAAAAACACAGGGCCACAGAAATCACAGAAACACACTGAAGGTTTTTGTATTAAAAAAAACATATGAAAACTACTCGCAGGGAATTTATTAAAAAGGGACTGATTCTGGGAGGCGCAATCGGGACAACTCCTTTTCTGAATTTCCCGGTCATTAATTCCTTTGGCAGTACTGCCAAATCAACCATTGCCATGGTCATTGGCAACCGGATTGATGCCACCAGAAAGGCAATTCAGCTTCTGGGAGGAATTGAAGCCTTTGTTAAAAAGGGAAGCAGGGTTGTCCTCAAGCCCAACATGTCGTTCCCTCACCCGCCTGAGCGGGCCACCAACACGAGTCCGGAAGTTGTCTCGACAATCGCCCGGATGTGCATGGACGCGGGAGCAAAGGAAGTGCTGGTGCTCGATTTCCCCTTCAACCGGCCTGAGCCGTGCCTGCGGCTCTCAGGCATTGCTGATATGTGCAAGCAGATACCAAACGTCTACACGTTCGCCCTCACCGAGGAAAAATTCTTCCGCTCCATCCCGGTCCCCAAAGGGAAAGTTATCACTTCAGTTAAAATTATGAAGGATGTGCTTGACAGCGATGTGCTCATAAATATCCCCACCGCTAAATCCCATACCACCACAGGGGTAAGCCTCGGTATGAAAGGCCTCATGGGCATCATGTGGGATCGGGAATACTTCCACGCAAAGGTTGACATTAACCAGGCTATTGCAGATCTTGTCTCCGCAGTTAAAATTGATGTAACCGTGCTTGATGCGTCACGCGCCCTGGTGAGCGGCGGGCCTTCCGGGCCCGGTACCATTGAGATGCCAGGCACCATTATAGCAGGACGTGATCCGGTTGCTGTGGATGCGCTGGGGGTAACACTTGCTAACTGGTACGGACAGAAATTTGCGGGCAGCCAGGTAAAGCACATAACCGCAGCACATGCCATGGGACTCGGGACCATGAATATCAATGAAATGAATATTCTCAGGGCTCGGGTATGAGAAGGACCGTTCAGATTCTGTTCCTTATCCTGTTCACCCTGCTCTTTTTCCTTGCCGTCTATCCTCTGAATTCCTTTATACCCGTGGATATTTTCCTGAGGCTTGACCCTCTGCTTGCTGCCGCAAGCATCCTGGCATCCCGTGAAATATTCACACCGCTTCTCCTGTCGCTCATTGTTTTAGGCTTAAGCTTTTTTTTGGGCCGCTTTTTTTGCGGATACATATGCCCGCTGGGAACACTTATAGATTTCTCAAAAAAATGTATTCCGCAAAAAAGAAGCAACGCAGAGGGAAAACCAGCCGTAAGAAATATTAAATACTGCATCCTCATCTTCCTTGTGCTGTGCTCTGTGCTTGGTTTTAATCTGGTTTATATTTTTGATCCGCTTGCCGTTTTAACCAGGGTCTATACCTTCCTCCTCTATCCTCTAACAATCCTTCTGTTAAATACCGGGCTGGACCTGCTTCGCCCGGTTGCAATGCAGTTGCACTGGGTTTCCCTGGCCCATAAACATTATATTCAGCCGCTGTTTTACACGAACCTGATCACACTGATTCTTTTTGCAGGAATTCTGCTGCTCAATTTTTTTGCAGAGAGGTTCTGGTGCCGCAACCTGTGTCCGCTTGGTGCGCTGCTCGGCATCTTCTCCCGCTGGGGCATATTTAAACGCCAGGTGAGTGAAGCGTGCAACCGCTGCATGAAATGTCACCGCGAATGCCCAACCGGCGCAATCCCTGCCGAGCCTGAGCAAACCAGTAGCAGCGAATGCATTCAGTGCCTGCACTGCTCAAAGATATGCCCACAATCTGCTATCTCCTTTATGCCAACGCTTAAGCCCTCGCCAAAAGTATTCAATACCAGCTTTGACCTTTCACGCAGAAGCCTGTTCCTGTCGCTTGGGACTGGTACTCTGGTAACACTTGCTCTCAAGACTTCACCTTTTGCAAAGCTGACTTATGCGCGCCTCATCCGCCCGCCGGGTGCTTTGCCTGAAAAAGATTTTTTAAAAAAGTGTGTCAGGTGTGGTGAGTGCATGAAAGTGTGCCTGACCAATACCCTTCAGCCCAGTTTCTGGGAAAGCGGGCTTGAAGGCCTCTGGTCGCCGCGCCTTGTCCCCCGGCTTGCCGGATGCGACCAGACCTGTAATCTGTGCGGCAGCGTATGCCCGACCGCTGCTATCAGAAGCCTCCCCCTGGAAGAAAAACGCCATGCAAAGCTCGGCACCGCAGTTATTGACCGTGAGCGCTGCCTGGTATGGGAACAGAATAAACTCTGCCTCATCTGCGATGAACAGTGCCCGTACAATGCCATTGTGTTTAAGTGGCATGAGGGGTTCAGGCGGCCGTTTGTGGTTGCGAACAAATGTAATGGCTGTGGATTCTGCGAGGAAAAGTGCCCGGTACGGGGGGAGTCGGCAATTGTCGTTACCCCGCACGATGAGATTCGTCTGGCAGAAGGTTCTTACCTGGAAGCAGCACAGAAGTTGCAGCTTGAGTTCAAGGAAGACCCCGGCACTGACCGCTTTCTCATGGAGGAGCAGCCCGGGAGTTCGCCGGCTGGAAAAAAACCAGCAGCTGAGCAGGGCGCAATAAAAGAAAAACTTCCTGAGGGCTTTAGCGCAAAATAATTTAGAATAGCTATTAATCTAACGGACTATAGTAAAAGGCAAAATAAAATCTGCCCCGGTTCCTTTTAGAAAATGCACATTTATTTTTATAATGCGGAATATGCAGGTAAAATTCTATGGACAAGGAGCATAACCGCATGTTGAAATTTTAGAGCATAATCTTCAACTGCAATAGATTGATAAAAAAGAGGCAGGACCATTGCTGATCCTGCCTCTTGAAGTTAATTCCCAATACAAATAATTTTATTCTTTCTGATCCGTAACCCCAAAGGTTTTAAAAATCACTCCGTTAAGAATATCCTGCTTGAGATTATTTAGGTCTTCCTCAAGTGCAGGGCTTGCTTGTGCTGTCAAAGCATCTATCAACTCAATTGATTTCTGAACCGTATCCGCACTTATTACTGCCTCTTTTTTTGCAATAAGACTTCCTACCGCAGGCATTATACTCTGAATGAGCATAGTAGCCTTTTCTTTTAATTCCTCATTATGAGCAAAAATATAACTTAC
>CAIYCZ010000632.1 GCA_903924805.1 uncultured delta proteobacterium
GGGTCGCACGATGTATCCCAGAAAGTCAGAGCCCTCCGATACCCGTTTCACGGTGCTTCCTTCTTTAAGCTCAAGGGCAAGTCTTTCCCTCAAAAACGCCGTTATCTCGTCGCGCCATGCCAGAAGCGTTTCCCGTGAAGGATCAAGCAGGATAAAATCATCAACATACCGAAGATACAAACGGCAGCGCAGTTTTTCTTTTATAAAATAGTCAAGCTCATTGAGATACACATTGGCAAAAAACTGCGATGTCAGGTTGCCGATGGGAAGGCCTCTGTCAGGCCCTGATTTGAACAGCGTCTTATGCGGCGGTATCTTTTCAAGCAGTGCCCTGTCGCCTTTAAACACATACGAGCCAGTACAGTCATGAAAGATGATGATGCGCAAAAGCTGAAGGATTGTTTCCGTGTCGAGCCCCGGCCGCTCTTTTACCTTAAGTTTTTGTTCAAGCAAGCTAAACAGGATATGTTTATCAATACTGGTAAAGAAAGAGCGGATATCAAGCTGCATGAAATAAGCCTTGTTTTTTTGATTTCTTGTCGCTTGCAGCATAAATCCTTTAAGACGCCGCACCGCCGCCTGCGTGCCTTTGTTCATCCTGCACGCATAGGAGTCATGGATAAAACAGGGTTCATAAATCTTCTCAAGCTCCCGCACCACCAGATGGTGCACGACCCGGTCTCTGAAATCAGCGGCAAAGACCTCTCGCAGTTTAGGTGATGTAGCTATAAAACAAACAGAGCGGGATGGCCGGTACGTTCCCTTCTGAAGATCGGAGGCGAGACTGAACAGCTTTTCAGACGCATCGAATTCAAACTTAAGCGCGTTAATCGTACCCCGTTTTCGTCTCCGGCAGTCCATATACGCGTTATAAACCGACCGGAACGACAGCAGCGAACACTTTCCCGAACGCACCGCCCGGACATAGTTGTTGTTGGTCTTATTGTTGTTGTTCACGTTGCCGTTGTTGAAGTTCACGTTCCACGCGTTGTTGGTATTGTTTGCGTTTGTAGTAGACGACCAGTAATTGGACGCCACCGCTTACCTCCCCACTTTACGGCCACATGCAGAGCCATGGAATAACCGGAGGCATTAAAAATCCACCCCCGCCCTCCTTTACAAAGGAGGGGGTTTTTTCTTTCCCCCTTTAGAGGAGAATTTTAAACCCCTTTTCATGGCGCTGCAATAAGCCCACCGGACGCCGGAACCCGGCGCCCTGCATAGTAATGCCATTATTTCAATGGCGGGGAAGGCGCACAGTGTTCTTGAGCACCCTCATCTATCCGTGTTTTTGACAACGGTTGATGACTCAGGCTCTTTTTGCTGCTTTGCAGCCATCCCTCGCTCTGTTTGCACAATATAACAGCAAGCCCGCAGGCATGCTGAAAACTGTTGAACCCTGAAAAAGCCCTTGTCTCCTTTGCAAACACAATGGTTGTCTTAAGTGTTTCGCATGTTTCCACAAGCTCTGTAAGCGCCTGCTCTCTGGAGCGGCTTGAGTTTGCCCGTATGATGAGCTGCAGTATCTTGCGCGACTGCTCCCGCAAATCAGCCCCCACACTGTATTTATTATAACGGCTGAAGTTTTTCACAACCGTCTGGAGATACACCGCAAGCTCCATTGCTTTTTTATATACAGGCAAATGCTCATACCTGGCCATAATAAATGCCGAAATAATCAAATGACAAAATTATCAATCACTGTCCCGAACGCACCGCCCGGACATAGCCGTAGCTGGTCTTAAGGCCGTAGCCCACGTAGCCGTCGTAGAAGTCCACGTACCACGCGTCGTAGGTATCGTCTGCGTCTGTAGTAGACGACCAGTAATAGGACGCCACCGTACCGGAAAAGTACGTTGTGTTTATCGTCGGGCCGGGATAGGGGATGCCGCTGTCCACAAGGGTTGACAGCTCCTTTATTGTGGGCAGGCGCCAGTCATCTTTGCCGCCAAGGTTTAAGCCTGCGCAATAGTCAATAGCCTGCTGCCATGTGTAGGTGCCGGGGGCAGTTGCCTGCTGCCACTCTAATCCCGTAACATTATCCCTCACAACGCCGTTGCCAAGGTCGGTGTATGAATGGGGGTTGCAGCTATAGTCCGAATCCTCACCGAAGGTGTTGGTGTAGGACTGGTTCTGACCCGTGTCAGGCACGGGTGCGGCAAAGGATGCATGTGCTAAAAGCAGAAATGCGCAAAGGCTGATGAGTGATGCAGTGATGCGGTATTTTTTCATATGTTTTTCCTCCTCTATATAAATAGTTCTGAGTGCCTCTCAGTGATGAGTGATGAGTAACGAGTGCTGAAAAAAGTGACTCGTGACTCGTGGTTCGTGACTCGTTACTCCTCGTGTGATTATGTAGGAGCGGCTTCAGCCGCGAACAGCTCGCGCATAAATGCGCTCCTACAGATTGACC
>CAIYCZ010000633.1 GCA_903924805.1 uncultured delta proteobacterium
CGCCACCCAAAGTTGGGTATCAGTGCCGTGGCGATAAGTCCGGCTATCGCCCACCCAAGGGTAAAGCCACCCGCCGATGCAGTAAGAAACCTGGCCCTGATCCCGGAAGGAGCAAATTCTGAAAGTAGGGTTATCGTGAGGGGTACGGCCCCACCTATTCCCAGACCCGAAATGAAGCGCAGCAGGCAAAAAACCTCATAGTTGGGGGCCAAATAGGCAGCACTGCTAAAAACAGAGAAAGCAGCAACGGCCAGCATTATAATTTTCTTTCTCCCCAGACGGTCTGATACCATCCCAAACCCAACGGCACCGAACATGAGGCCGAAATGACTGGCGGATATCATGGTTCCTGCCTCGAGGGGTGTGAGGTGCCACTCTTTGAGTGCGAGAGGCACTATGTACGCAATGATCTGCGAATTATATCCTGCAGAGATGAATATTAAACCGGTGAGCATCAGCAGCCTGGTGTGGAAGCGGCTGAATTTGAGTTTATCAAGCCAATCGAAAACCGGGGTCGTCGAGTTCATGTTAATAAGTCCTTCCTTAAAAGTTTGAGGGGAAACAAATGGGATCAAAACCGATGGGGTCTTGCAATTACATATTTTCCATTATCCCCAGTTTGGTATTTATCCATTTTCCTACAATTTAAATTTTTTTTCAAGTGTTTTTTAGCGAATAGGAACATCAGGGGCTAACGTTATTAAGGCTTAGCGTATACCGTTCAGTAGTTTGAATCCTCTATACTTTACACTCCACTGATTGTTGCCATATTTCGAATCTGGTGAGTTGCTGCCATGGATGCTGCCTTTGCCAGGGCAGGATATTTCTCAAGAACAATCACCCAATACCAATCCATATCTTATCATCATAAGCATATTCATCCATCCCTTTGATGTTCGAGAGAGATGAGATGGGTCGGGGTGTTGAGAGAGTTCTTCCATGGAACCAGGTGCATGGTAGTAAAAACGTGGAAACGGATTTCAGAAATTATGATAAATCTGGTGCCGAAGGCGGGACTTGAACCCGCACGGGTTTCCCCGCCACCCCCTCAAGATGGTGTGTCTACCAAATTCCACCACTTCGGCAATCAATTTTTATCCTTGACCGGTAACCTTTCCTCAGTTTGTGCAGGAGCCTTTTTTATCATGGATTCCTTGTGACTATAAAAATATGCAAGCAAAAGGCTCGTCGTCATAAACACTACAACAGTAACTGTAGTAAGTTTGGTCATAAAACTCGTAGTACCTGAACTACCAAAGAGTGTCTGACTCGACCCGCTCCCAAAGGCTGCCCCAATCTCAGAACCTCTTCCTGTCTGCAAGAGAACTATAAGAATAAGAGCAATACACATAATAACATGAATAATGGCTATAGCTGTTAACATTGTCTCTTCTCCGCTACCTTTTTTATTATACCAACAAAACCTTCCTCTTTCAAGGAGGCTCCGCCCACAAGGGCACCATCTATATCTTCCATATCTATCAATTCGCCTATATTTTCCTTGGTCACACTGCCTCCGTAAAGTATCCTTGTCATCTTACATGCATCTCCATACACATCACCCAATACATTCCGTATAA
>CAIYCZ010000634.1 GCA_903924805.1 uncultured delta proteobacterium
ATCACGAACATCACGATCATCCTCACGATCAGGAACATGAACATGAAGCCACCCATGAACATGAACATCAGCATGATGGACACTGGCATAGCCATCCCCATGAGCATGGGCCAAAGAAAGTAGTTAATCTTAATCAGGATATTCTTTCAGAGAATAACCGCCTGGCCGAATGGAACCGGGGCTATTTTGAAGGAAAAAAGGTGACTTGTTTTAACCTTGTCAGTTCCCCCGGATCCGGGAAAACAGCCCTGCTCGTGCAAACATCCAAATCCTTCAAAGACAGAATGCATGTTTCCGTTACGGTGGGAGATCTGCAGACCGCAGTTGACGCTGAACGTATTGCAGCAGCCGGCGTGCCGGTAGTACAGATTAACACCGGAACCGCCTGCCATCTTGATGCCCATATGGTGCAAAAATCCTTGAGCAGCCTGCCCCTTGAATCGACTGATATCCTTTTTATAGAAAATGTTGGGAACCTTGTCTGCCCGGCAACGTTTGATCTCGGTGAGCATCTGAAAGCTGTTCTCCTGAGCGTAGCTGAGGGTGAAGAAAAACCGCTCAAGTATCCACCTATTTTCCAGAATGCTGACTGCGTCTGCATCAACAAAATTGATCTTCTCCCGTATGTAGACTTTAACATCAAACAATGCAGAGAAAATCTGAAACGTATCTGTCCTCATGCAGCGATTTTTGAATTTTCCTGCAAAACAGGTGAAGGGCTGAACCGCTGGTTTGACTGGCTTGAAAGCCGATGGGCAGCAACATTCGGTGAGTCATGCTGAAACGGTTTAATCTTCAGATTGAGGGAATTGTGCAGGGGGTGGGTTTCCGCCCCTTTGTTTTTTCTACTGCCAGAGCACAGGGCCTTGCCGGATGGGTTCTGAACAACTCCCGGGGTGTTGAAATAGAAATCGAGGGCCTGGAAGAATCCATCAATAATTTTATTTCTATTTTGAAAGAAAAATCCCCTCCCCTCTCCAGAATCCATTCTGTTCAAGCACAGGAAATACCCCTCAAAGGCGATCATTCTTTTTTTATTTATGAAAGCAAAGAGCTTGCAGACCGCCTGCCGTTTATTTCACCAGACACAGACGTCTGCGATGATTGTCTGAGGGAGCTTTTTGATCCATCTGACCGGAGATACCTCTATCCTTTTATAAACTGTACCAACTGCGGCCCCCGGTTTACTATCATCAGGGATATTCCTTACGACCGGGATAAAACAACCATGCACATTTTTACTATGTGTCCTGTTTGCGAGCGGGAATATCATGACCCGCTCAACCGCCGTTTCCATGCTCAGCCAATCGGCTGCTGGCAATGCGGACCGCGCGTAATGCTGCTTGACGCATCAGGCGCTGAGGTGGAAACCGCTGACCCAGTTCAAAAAACTATCGAACTTCTCCTGCAGGGTCGCATTGTTGCAATCAAAGGACTCGGCGGGTTCCATCTTGCCGTTGATGCTGCTGCCCAGGATGCGGTAGTGAGGCTGCGGGAACGAAAGCACCGTGAGGAGAAGCCGTTCGCCCTCATGGTGCGGAATGTTGAAACAGCCCGGCAGCTCTGCTTCACTTCACCAGCCGAAGAGGAAATACTCAGTTCTCATACGAAGCCGATTCTTCTCCTTAAGAAAAGACCGCGCCATGCAATTGCAGAATCGGTTGCCCCCGGAAACCAATTCTTCGGCATTATGCTCCCCTGCACCCCGATTCAGCACGTTCTTATGCAAGATAATTTCCTGGCCCTTGTCATGACCAGTGCCAATATCAGTGAAGAGCCGATCACCAAAGATAATGATGAGGCGCTTGAACGGCTCCGCGGAATTGCAGACTATTTTCTCGTTCACAATCGTGACATTCATGTGCGTACTGATGATTCAATTATGCGCACCATGGCAGGGAATATATCCATCCAGAGACGGTCAAGGGGGTTGGTGCCGCTTGCTGTGCCGCTTCTTGAAGAGGGGATTGAAGTGCTTGCCTGTGGCGGTGAATTAAAAAATACCATCTGTTTTACAAAGGACAAAAACGCTTTTCTCAGCCAGTATATCGGAGATATGGAAAATGCTGAAACCTTTCGCATATTTCTTGAGTCAATAAAGCATCTTGAAAATATCCTTCAGGTGTCACCGCAAGTGCTTGCCTATGACCTCCACCCGAACTATCTTGCAACCAGGTATGCTTTGGAGCAGCAGGGCATGCGCCTTGTCGGCGTGCAGCACCACTTTGCTCACGTGGTGAGCTGCCTTGCCGAGCATGCTGTTGATGAGCCGGCCATCGGCGTTGCCTTTGATGGAACCGGCTATGGCGATGACGGGATGATCTGGGGGAGTGAGTTTTTTACCTTTGACTACGCACAGTATGTCCGCAGGGCACACTTCGCTTATATCCCGATGCCGGGTGGAAATGCTGCCGCACGGGAGCCGTACCGTATGGCAGTCAGCTATGTATACCAGGCATTTAAAGACAAGCTGTTTGATCTTGACCTGCCGGTACTGAAAAGACATGCTGAGCACCTTGCTACGTTTATAACCATGATTGACCGGAAGGTTAATGCACCCTTAACGTCAAGCTGCGGCAGGCTTTTTGATGCTGTCTCTGCGCTGATAGACCTGAGGGATATAATGACCTTTGAAGGCCAGGCTCCCATGGAACTGGAAATGGCAATTGATGAGCAGCATGATGCACTGTACCATTACGAGATTATTAACAATGCAGAAAGCACAGATTATACGATCTCGTTTGAACAGGTAATCAGAGAGATAGTCGAAGACATAAAAAGGAAAGAGCCGGCATCCTCTATAAGCTGTCGCTTTCACAATACAGTTGCTGCGGTTATTGTTGATATGTGCAAACAGTTGCGGAGCGAGACGAAATTAAATCTGGTGGCGCTAAGCGGCGGAGTGTTCCAGAATCTTTATCTTCTTACCCGCACAGTTGACCATTTAAAAAAAAATGGTTTTAGCGTTCTCACCCACGAGCACGTCCCTACCAATGACGGCGGAATCTCCCTGGGACAGGCGGTTATAGCAAGAAGGGCGTGCAATAAGTAATTTGAGATTTGAGATTTCAAATTTCAGATTTC
>CAIYCZ010000635.1 GCA_903924805.1 uncultured delta proteobacterium
ATCCGAATATCACGCACCCTGGTATCATAGATAAATTCCACACCCTTCTGTTCAAGTCCCTTAACAAGTGTTCTGATGATACGGCGCATCCGATCTGTGCCAAGATGCGGCTTATTACTATACAGTATTTCCTCCGGTGCGCCAGATTTGACCAGCTCTTTCAGCACCTCTTTCCTCAAAGGACTTTTTATTCTGGTGGTAAGCTTTCCATCAGAAAAGGTGCCGGCTCCGCCCTCGCCAAAAAAAACATTTGATTCAGGATTGAGCTTTCCGCTCTCCCAGAACATATCCACATCTCTGACACGCTGCGCCATTCGTGAGCCGCGCTCAATGAGAACTGGTTGTGCACCTCTCTCTACCAAAGTGAGTGCAGCAAACAGACCAGAAGGACCACAGCCGATAATAACCGGCCGGTTACTGAGCGCGGTAACCTTCGGAGCAGCCTTTGCCTCCTCTGGCGTATATTGTTCGACATCCTTTCTCCTCAATATATTCTGCAGAACATGTTGTTCCGCAGCCAGCTCAACCGCAAAAGTATAAACCACATCAATCCGTTCCTGCCGCGCGTCAATGGAACGCCTGAGAATTTGAATGTTCAATATCTCAGCTTCCGGTATCCGCAGAAAATCTTCAACCAGGACCGTTAGCTCTGCAGAACGCGCAAATGGATGTCTGACGTTTAAGAGCTTTATCCAGATTTTTTCTTTTGCTTCAGCCACGTAATTACCTCTTCCCGGCTGTTAAAAATTCCCTGCCGTTCACCTTCATGTATCTCACGCAACAGATCACCCACCGCCTGACCTTCAGGGATTTTCATAACCTGCATAATATCTTCTCCCGTCACCAGCGGCTCATACACTTTATCACGTGCAGATGATAAAAATGTTTCTGCCAGCTGTTCAACCAGATGCTCTACTCTGTCTTTTGTTTTTTTATAGCTGTCTTCAGTGCTTGTTGCGGATACATCCGCACGTGCCAGCAGCAGCACTTCAAGCGGCGCCTTTTCAATGTCCCGCAACAAGCGGTTTTGTGCCTGTGCGCTTATTTGTTTAAGCTCCGACAGCTGCAGGATGCGCATGTGGTTTTTGGTGACAGTTTCAAGCACTCTGAGAGCCTTTTTCCCCAGCAGCAGTCTCCGTCCTATCTGCTGATTAAGCTTTAAACCTTCTGCTTCATGACCTAAAAACCTGATGCGTGATCCATCCACCGATCGTGTCATGGTCTTGCCGCTGTCATGCAGCAGCCCGGCAAACATGAGAAGTGCCCGGCGGGAAATTACCCCTTCCTCAAGATACTCATTCAAATAATTATTCAGATAAGCTGCACAGTTCTTAAATGCTTTGTCCGGGGCATCAATAAGATTAGCAAGGAGCCCTACCGTCTTTAAGGAATGTTCAAGAAGGTCATGCCGGTGAGGAGGCCCCTGCTTAACTGTTTGAAACAGTTTTAATTCAGGAATGAGAAGATAGATGATGCCCAGATGTATGAGTTCCCGTAAAGTGCCGTCAGCATCGGGAAGATGTAAAATAGCAAACAGCTCTCTTTTTATACGCTCGGGAGCAACTGCGGGCAGCAGGTGAGCCTTTTTCTGCAGTAATGATAGTGTCTTTTTTTCGATGGTAAAATTAAATGCCCGTGCAAATCTAAAGGTGCGGAGGATGCGGAGCGGGTCCTGGTCAAATGAAATGTTACTGTCTGCATGGATTATTTTATCTTGTAAATGTTTCTTCCCTCCCAGAGGGTCAATGATGTGAAGGCCTTCCCTGTTAAAAAGGTCAGATACACTCAGGGCCATAGAATTGATGGTGAAGTCCCGCTCCCTGAGGTCGCTTTCAATATCATCACCTCTTAAGGGAGCAAAATCTATTGTAACAGACCGGCCCCTCTCCCGCACGACAACCCGGGTTTGATTAACATCCCAGTGGATGATCGTTCCCTTTGACTGGCTTGCAAAAAGTCTGACAGCTTTTTCCCATTCCAGACCCAGGACAAAGTCAAAATCTTTTCCATTAAAAAAGCCCATCAGCGTATCCCTCACTGCACCGCCAACCAGGTAGATTGGGGTACCGAGTTGTGAAGAGATGTGACAGGCTAATTGAATTGCCGGAAATGTTTTTAAGCTGTGCAGGGTCAAGGTTACATCGTTGCATTAATGAGCTTGCCGGCCAGCAAGCCGGCAAGCGTTATACGGATAGATGGGAAGCCCCGCTTTGCAGGCGGGGCTTCCCGGAGTCTAACAATATTTTTTTACATTCCTCTTGACCCCGCTTACAAAGCGGGGCTTGCGAGGCATGTAACCGGTCAGCTATTTTTTCAGCCGTTTCTCGATGGATTTTGCATGGGCATCAAGAGACTCGGCATTGGCAAGCCTGATTATGTCGGCACCTACTGACTGCAAAGCCTCCCGGGAGAAAGCGATGATGCTTGTTTTCTTTAAAAAATCATCCACTGAGAGCGGTGAAAAAAACCGCGCCGTTCCTCCGGTAGGAAGCACATGGTTTGGTCCTGCAAGGTAGTCACCGAGAGCCTCAGGGCTGTAATGTCCAAGAAATACCGCACCTGCGTTTTTTATCCCGGGCAGCAGATCCCATGGCCGCTCAACGCACAGTTCCAGGTGCTCTGGCGCAACCTCATTGGCAAGCTGTACAGCTTCCTGCAGGTCCCGGGTTATAATGACTGCCCCGTAGTTTTCGAGTGAGCGCGAAGCAATGTCCTTCCGTTTCAGCTGTTTAAGCTGGCGCGAGAGTTCTTGTTCAACACTGCGCGCGATGTTTTCATCGGTCGTTACCAGCAGTGCACATGCCATCTCGTCATGCTCTGCCTGGGAAAGCATATCAGCTGCAGCATATGCAGGAATGACGCTGCCATCCGCTATAATAAGTATTTCACTCGGGCCGGCAACCATATCAATATCCACATCTCCGTAAACCAGACGTTTTGCCGTTGCCACATACATATTCCCGGGACCGACAATCTTATCCACACGGGGAACGGACTCGGTACCGTATGCAAGAGCTCCGATTGCCTGCGCACCGCCTATCTGAAAAATCTTTTCTATGCCGCACAGGTCTGCAGCCACAAGCAGAATCGGGTTAATCCCGTTTTTTGCGCCGGGAGTTACCATGATAATTTCTGCCACTCCGGCAACTCGTGCAGGAATAGCGTTCATTAACACTGAAGAGGGATAGACTGCCTTCCCGCCCGGCACATACATGCCTGCTCTCTGAAGCGGCCGCACCAGTTGACCAACTATCTCGCCTTCTGATTCAGCCTGTATCCATGAGTTCTGCATCTGGCGGCGATGAAATTTCTCTATTCGCTGATAGGCATGCGCAAGCGATGACAGCTGTTCCTTTGATACTTTTTTGTAGCTTTCCCGTATCTGTTTTTTTGAGACTTCAAGATCGCTTATTCTGATTCTGATTTTATCAAACTTCTCGGTAAACCGTATCAAGGCGCGGTCCCCGTCGGTTCTCACCTCCTGGAGTATATCCCTTACGGTTAGTTCAATGTTTTCAGCAACAGTCTCACTTCGCTTGACGACAGCAGCGAAGGCTTTTGAAAAATTTCTGTCACATGTTCTTAAAATGCGCATAGGTTCCTTTCATGTCATTATTCTTTTTCGCGGTAAATATCAGCACCCATACTTTTCAATTTATTCTCGAGATTCTCATATCCCCGGTCCAGATGATAGACCCGTGAGACCGTTGTGGTGCCTTCCGCCGCAAGTCCGGCTAAAACAAGAGAGGCACTGGCGCGCAGGTCTGTTGCCATAACCGGCGCTCCTCTGAGCCTGTCTACCCCGGTAACAATGGCGCTGTCCTGCTCAACCCTGATATCTGCGCCCATCCGCTCAAGCTCTGCAACATGGGTAAATCTGTTTTCAAAAATAGTTTCACGGATAACGGATGAACCGGGTGCCCGTGTTGCAAGAGCCATGATTTGCGCCTGCATATCCGTGGGAAATCCCGGATAGGGAAGCGTTTTTACCTCAACCGGGATTAATGAGTCATTGCGCCTTACCCGTGCGGTATCTCCGCATTCTTCAATGGAAAGGCCGGCTTCCCTCAATTTCTCTACCACCGACTCCATGTACGGGAGGGGACAGTTTTTTATGGTAATATCGCCACCGGTAATTCCGGCAGCTACCATAAACGTTCCCGCCTCAATGCGATCAGGCATCAGGGTATGCACAAGGGGGTTGAGTTCCTTAACTCCTTCAATGGTTATCGTATCGCTGCCTTCTCCGGATATCCGGGCACCCATTTTTTTTAATGCCTGTGCCAGTTCTACTATTTCCGGCTCCCGGGCTGCATTGACAATAGTGGTCACTCCATCTGCAAGACTTGCAGCCATCATGACATTTTCAGTACCTCCCACCGTGGGGATATCAAAAGAGAGCCGTGCCCCTTTGAGTTTTTTGCAGGAAGCATTGACATAGCCCATATCAATGGCTATGGAGACTCCCATAGTTTCCAGTGCCTTTAAATGGATATCCACCGGGCGCACCCCTATGGCACATCCGCCGGGAAGGGAAACCCGGGCCCGGTGAAACCGGGCAAGCAGCGGCCCCAGAACAAGGAACGAAGCACGCATGGTTTTCACCATGTGATAGGGCGCTTCATTAGATTGAATGTTTTTTGTGTTGATACAAAAATCATCAGTAAACGTGGTTTCACACCCCAGGTGCTCCAGCAGCGCCCTCATGGTCGTTATATCGCGAAGCTTCGGAACACCGGCAATGCTGTGCTGCCCGCTTGCAAGCAGCGTTGCAGTCAACAGGGGAAGTGCCGCGTTTTTAGCCCCGCTTACCGTTACTTCCCCGCGCAAGGGATTACCACCTCTGATAATTATCCGGTCCACAATACGTTATCCTTAATGGGCAGGTACATAATGAGCAGCTATTTTGTTAATTAGTACAGATTATGCCATTCCTTATGGAGCATTATCAAGAAAATTGTTTCAGAGATGAAACCATTAATCTATTGTTTTATTTGGACTAATGCAGGGTACTTTTTCTACGGGATGGGGAAAAATTATATCTAAAAAA